>WJKD01000472.1 GCA_014729315.1 Promethearchaeota archaeon
ACTGCAATCACGCATACTGTCACGCATTTAAAATAACATATCCATGAACGTTCAAAAAGGACGAGTGGATTGGACTCAAAGGTAACTCAAAAATCTCTCAGAACTTTTCGATCAGGTACGCCATTCGCCGGGGATGGAATATTATATTTTCGGATAGAGTCTATGGTGAACGAGACAGTAGAATACCCATAAAGTCGCGGCAACGTTCAACCTGATTTTAGTTAGCCGCTATATTGAAAATTACATAAAATATTGAAGATAAATGATTATAAATATCCCTAGAAAATTTAAACGTATACTTATTATAATTTGCTATTGTTTGCTATTTATTAATTTTGGATCATTTGCTCTATCTCAAAGCCTTTCACTTCGAATTTCAGAACCAGTAGATTCAGTTATTGCCGATCTAAAATCCTATATTCCTTATCGTATGTCTGAAGCAGATGTTCCAGGACTTGCAATTACAATCATTCGGGACAATAAAATCGTTTGGTCAGAAGGATTTGGCGTCGCTAACCGATTAATCCGCCAACCCATTGAATCTGGAACCGTATTTGAAGTTGCATCCATTAGTAAGGTTATTACTTCTTATATTGCACTTCGACTTATAAATCAGGGTACACTTTCTTTTGACGAACCAGTAAAGCAATACCTGAATGATCCATGGCTTCCTTCTTCTGAATATTCTGATAATATGACGATACGACATTTACTTTCGCATAGCTCGGGATTGGGTGATGATATTTTATTCATGAATAAAGATATCAATTTTAAGCCTGGTTCTGAATTTTTATATTCAGGAGTTGGTTTTCTTTATTTGCAAGAAATAATCGAACACGTTACCAATGAATCTCTTGAAGAGATAGCGGATCAGCTTGTGTTTCAACCTCTTGGTATGGGCAATAGCAGTTTTATAAACCAGAGCAGAATGATAACACAAATGGCTAATGGGCATATGCGCTACGTATTGCTTTTACTTTCGTTTTTAATTCCATTCTGTTCAATATTTTTTGTAATAATTATGATTACAAAGATTGTTTATCGAATTATAGTGGGAGCCTGGAAGTTCCCAAAAGTACTTTTTATAAGCATCGCAGTTATAAGTTTTGTCCTGACATTAATTTTACTATTTTCAATCATGGGAACAGCCTTCCCCAATTTAGTTTGGATGAGTTATATATGCTTTCTTATATTTATTATTGTAATGAGTATATCTTATTTTGCTATCAATTTTTTACTTCGCTATTTCAATCTTTCAAAACAAAAAAGAAAATTAAGAGTTGCAATCTCCACTATTTTAATGATTATTGTTTTTATATTCTTTGTTAAGCTAACGAGTGTCATAAATGGACCAGTATTTAAAAATCATTCGAATCTAATGAGTTCGAATGGTTCACTGCGTTCGACAGCTCCCGATTTGGCGACCTTTTTAATTGAATTTGCAAACCCTTGCTATTTAAGCGAAAATATTGCCGTCCAAATCGATTCTGCTCAGATTTCTATCAATAATGATTTTTCGTGGGGATTAGGTATAGGAATTCAACACAGCCCAAATGGAAACGCTCTATGGCAAAATGGCATTTCTTTCGCCTATAGAAGCGTAATGGTCATTTATCCGAAAATGGGTCATGGTGTAGTTGTACTTACGAATAGTGAATCAGGACTTCAGGTCGCTTATGATGTTGCAGAGCGAGCGCTTGGTGGAAAAGCACAATGGAAATCATTTTAAAATATTACGGCTAACAATTTAATCAAGCCGACCGTGCGCCGTGAAACGGCAAGGAGGATTTCCGCCAGAGGCGGATGTGGGGAGGTGTTAATGTAAGTCCCACAAGTCGACCTACTTTAGCGTGAAGGGAAACTGCCACGTGAAAAGAGTACGCCAAAAAGAAGGCGCATCTTCGACATGGTGGGAAAGCGGATTGCGACGGACTGGATACCGTCAAGAGGATACCGCAACGACTGATCCCGCCCCAGCGGGATGGCAAAAGCTTCAGGGAGTGAGATAATATTTATTTTTTCTATCTCACTCCCTAAACTGCTTGAACTCTAATGACCAGTGATGCCTTGCATCATCTATTGGAAGACCAGTTGGAACCTATACCCCATGGCGGTCAGGACATCG
>WJKD01000045.1 GCA_014729315.1 Promethearchaeota archaeon
ATTTGTTAGCTTATCTAATTAAAAATTCGAAAATATACATATGACACGAATAGGTAATTCCTTTAGAAATTTTCGTGATCGCATACGAGCTGCTGTAAGTTTAAAACCACGAAATATTGTTTTCTTTGTTGCGCTCTTCTTAATTCTATTATTAGCACTTTTAGTTAGACTTAGTCCTATTCTTAGAGGTCCCACGTTAATTAAAGCATTCGATCCGTGGATTCAGTATTATAATGCGAAATACTTATCTGAACATACCGTTTACGAATATTTTCATTGGAGAGATACAAAAAGTTGGTATCCAGAAGGCACAGCAAGATATCATTTAAGACCAGGATTAACCTTTACCGTTGTTATTATTTATCTCGTGCTTAAAACTTTAGGATTTCCTATAACCATTTACGAAGTATGTTATTATTTTCCTGCATTCATGGGTGCTATAACTGTTTACTCCATTTATTTATTGGGGAAAGAAATTCATAGTCGTGGGTGTGGGCTGTTTGCAGCGTTCTTTCTAGCTCTAAATACTGGTCACATGCAGCGTACTATGGCAGGATTCTTTGATAACGAAACTATTGGAGTTTTTGCTACACTTATGTGTTTCCTTTTCTTCCTTAAAGCCATCCGTACTGGAAAATTTACGCACTCTATTCTTGGAGGTGTGTTTTTAGGTTATCTTTCACTAAGCTGGGGTGGCTTTCAATTTGTATTTTACATACTTCCCTTAATATGTGTGTTTATTATCTTATTAAATCAGTATAACGAAAATGTTCTCATTGCTTACATCGGAACGCAGGGTACTGGCATGCTCCTTTACTCGTTATATATAAATTTTACAGGTCAAGAATTATTTGAAAATTTGAGTTTTGGAGGACCCTTTTTGTTCTCATTTATATTACTAGCTTTTCATTTTCTTTATAATAGTAGGATAAATCATCCCAGAACTTATACCATTACTATGAATACTATTAAATGGGGCTTAATTCCCGTAGTTTTAGTAATCGCAATAATTATATGGGTAAATCCCCAATTAATACCTTTAGGTGTGGGTTCTAGAATAAATAGCGTTCTAAGTCCTTTAGTTAGAGATCAAATGCATATTGTCGCATCTGTTGCAGAACACATGCCTAGTGCGTGGTCGATATTCTATTATAATACGCTTATTCCGCTATTACTTATACCTCTTGGTATTTTTTTCTGTTTTAAGCGGCTAAATTATGCTGATATTTTTCTCATGACATTTACGCTTATTCTATTCTATTTTACCGGAAGCATGATCAGAATTATATTGTTATTCGCACCAGCAGCATCTTTAATGGGTGCCTACGGACTTATAAATGTATTAAAAATTTATGGTACGTTTGTAGGAGAACGAAAATTAAGTATGAGTAGAAAAAGGAAAAGACAACTTAAGAGGATAGTAGGAAATTCCGAAGTATTTTCTGTATATTTTCTCGTTGGAGTTTTATGTATGGCACAAATTTTTCACGCTTCAGACATTTCAATTAATCAATTATCCTATAGTCAGATGGTTACCGGTGGACAATTTCACGATTGGGAGGAAAGCTTAGTATGGATGAAGAATAACCTACAAGGAACTGATGTCGTAGTCAGTTGGTGGGATTATGGATATTGGCTAACTCCTATAGGTAATGTTACTACCGTGAACGATAACGCCACGGTTGATTCTAAAAAGATAGGTCTCACAGGAATGGCGCTCATGCAAACGAATGAAATATATAGTGCAAAGGTATTTCGGGAACTCGAAGCAGATTATGTCTTAGTTTATTTTGGTTTTCTGCTCTCCGGTTTTGGTGGAGACGAGGGAAAGTGGCCGTGGATGTTGAGAATATGCAACGATCATTACGAAGCATACAAAGATATGGATTTAGAAGAAGATAACTGGGCAGATAATGCTGTGTTCGACGAAAGCGAATACATTAACGAGACGAGCGGATTATACGAAGAAAAGTGGTTTCAATCACAATTAGTAAGATTAATGTTCTACGGAGAACCTACCAGTCCTGGAGGTGTCAATCCAAACACCGATTATCTTGGCTGGTATTACGCCTCTCAAGTTTCAGGAAACCCTTCTCAAGGTATAAATGCCCGCGAAGATGACGAAGGAAATGATTGGAGTGACCATATTCCAGAAGATGGACAATATGATTTTAAGGTCTTTAAACCAGCGTATTTCTCAGAAAATGGCTTAGTTAAATTATACAAAATTGACTATACTGCATTAGATTCCAGCTTTGAAATTAAGGAGCCCAAAGTTTATGACGATCAATATGCTACATTTAAGCTGGAGAATACGGGTATTAAAGATTTAGAAATTAAGACAGTTAGTATTAATAATGTCGAATATAATTATACAATGGGAGAATCCATAAGAAACAACATTCTCTCCGAAAATGAACAAGATGTGGTATGGATTAATATGAATAATACCAATTTTGAATTATACGATAGCGTTGATATCTCTGTAACTGCTGAAGCTGATGCTTTAGAAGGAAGTAAATATACTTTTGAGGAAAGTACTGGAACTTTCTTTGTTTCTAAAGCTCCGACCGGGGAGATAGCTATTAATAGAGAAGGTAGCGTAGTCATGTCAGATGGAGAATCAACAAAAATACAATTAGAAATTGAGAATACGGGACAAAGTACAGTAAAAATTGATAAGTTTTATGTGAATGACGAAGACAATATACTCGAGGTTGATAGATACATAAGCGGGTCCTCAGTAATTGAGTCCGGTAATAAAATCAGCGTATTATTAGACGGTAATTTCTCAGAAGATGACTCCATTGAATTTAAACCTTTGTCAGGTGTAAAGGGAAATATGATTGGTGTTGAAGCCGTTTTAGGAGAAAAAGACGAAACGATATTTTCTTTTAATAATGAGGATTACAAGCTTTCTATATTAAGTCAAGAGAGAACATTTTCACCGGAATTAGATGCATTAGAAATTAATAACAATACTTATAAATACCATATTCCGTATAATTATGATAATATACAGACTTATGCATACGATAATGGTACAGTTAAGTTAAGAGTAAAAAATACTGGAGACACCGTTTTGGGCTTAGAATCTGTTTATATCGCAAAAGCAAGTTCGGTCAGATACGGAAATGTATTCAATTTAACCTCTTCAAACCTTTTAGATTCACAGAAATGGTCGACTGCAAATCAAAAGTATACGCTTGACACAAACGAAGAGAATGTAATTAATATCGATGCGTCTCATCTGAGCTTGAAACCAAACGATGATGTTGTCTTAGCATTAACTGGAGGAGGACTCGTCGAATCTGTTTGTGCTGATATCGGTATACTGAAAATTATTGATGATGAGACACAAATACGCCTAATAGAAAAAGTAGATAATCTTATAGCGTCGTATGTCCTAGCAGATGATACTGGTGAAATATTAGTTAAAAATATCGGAAATCAACCAATAACACTAACTGGAATTAAACTAAACGAAACAACACAAATTTCGATTCCGGGAGATACTGAGTTCGAAGTAGGCGATTCCACTTTAGATGTGCAAGAATGTGCGATAATATCATTTGAGGTTCCTTCGGGATTAGATTTAAATGTATCTAATAGCCTTATAGTCAATGTAACGACAAATAATCCCACAGTCTATACGTACGATACAATCATCGTTATAGAAAACGCTCCCGATAGTCCTAATTATTATAATATTGAAATTGACGAGACCAATACGGAAGCCGATGCCACCAATTTAAAAATCACAGTGGACAACCCGGGTGAAACCTCTGTTCAAGTGAATTCGGTTTATGTAAATAATACTTTCATTTCACTTGACAATTTTATCAATTCAGAATTCGATATTGACAGAGAAGAAAGCTTAGAATTGGAGATTGAATTATCTGTGCTTAATGGATTATTAGGTTTTTCCGTATCTCAAGGAGATTCCTTAAAAATATTAGTTCGTACCAAGAAAGGTGCAGAGGATATAGTTGATAATCATATAGTATAATCATTTCTTTAGAAAGCCTAATTTAAATTTTTCTTATTACTTCTTTTGATATCAATTTTTTCCTACTTTAAAAACTTAAAATCTAATTTAGAGCTTGCTATAACCTCCGACAATATTTTTTTTTAAAATATAAATCGTAAAAAACTTAAGAATTAAATAATTGTAAATTAATGCTGTCCTTTAGCTATAAAAAAGTGAATTATTTCGTATAATTATCAAAATTCTAACAATTTTTAGGAAATCTATGAGCTCTAAATTTAAAATAGTATCTGAATTTGAACCTAAAGGGGACCAACCTACTGCTATTGAGACCCTAGCGAAGAACATTAAAAATGGAAAAAAATTTCTTACTCTTCTTGGTGCTACTGGAACTGGTAAGACCTTTTCAATTGCTAATATAATCGAAGCTATCAATAAACCCACCTTAGTAATGGCTCCAAATAAGACCCTGGCTGCTCAGCTCTATAACGAATTAAAAGAACTATTTCCAAATAACGCAGTTCATTATTTTGTGTCATATTACGATTATTATCAACCAGAAGCGTATATGCCCACATCAGGTATGTATATTGAGAAAGATTTTAGTGTTAACGAAGAAATTGAGAAATTGCGTTTGGCTTCGGCGCATGCAGTTAGAACTAGAAAGGATGTAATTATTGTTGCTACAGTTTCATGCATTTACGGTATCGGAAATCCCGAGGAATGGTCAGCAGTATCATTGAATCTCGAAGTTGGTCAAACTATTGATCGATCAGATATTATTAAAGGATTAATAAAGATGAATTATGAGAGAAAAAGTGTCGAATTTAAACAAGGCATTGTGAGAGTCAAAGGAGATATTGTAGATATTTTTCCTGCGTATCTTGATACTGCTATACGAATCTCTCTTTTTGGCGATGAAATAGAATCTATACATGAAATTCATCCTATATCAAATAAAGTCTTAAAAAAATTACCGAATTGTCGAATATTTCCTGCTACCCACTTCATCATCCCTGAAGCAAATAAAATCAGAGCTCTCGAATCAATCGCGGCCGAGCTTAATAAACAAATTCAACATTTTAAACAAGAAGGTAAATACGCAGAGGCTCAACGCATAGAAAGGAGAGTTAAATTTGACCTCGAGATGATGAGAGAAATGGGTTATTGTAAAGGAATAGAGAATTATTCAAGGCATTTAGATGGGAGACAACCAGGAACACCACCTATGACCTTAATTGATTATTTTCCAGATGATTTTCTAATTGTGGTTGACGAATCTCACATAACTATTCCACAAATACATGGAATGATAGGCGGCGATCGTTCTCGTAAGAAGAACCTGGTACAATTTGGATGGCGCTTGCCCAGTGCTTTTGATAATCGACCTTTAACTTTTGATGAATGGGAAAATAAAATAAAAAACATAATATTTATGAGTGCGACTCCTGGTGATTACGAATTAAAGAAAAGCGGAGGAGTTTCAGCAGAACAAATTATTAGACCAACTGGTTTGGTTGATCCTACGATCGAGATAAGGCCTGCCAAAAATCAGATTGACGATTTGCTTGAAGAAATTCGAAAAGTTGTTGAGAGAAAAAATAGGGTTTTAATAACCACTTTAACAAAACGGATGGCTGAAGATATTGCGGAATATTACGCTGATTTAGGTGTAAAAATTGCATACTTACATAGTGAAGTAGATACTGTGGAACGTTTTGAAATTTTACGACAACTAAGAGAAGGAACATACGATGTACTGGTAGGGATAAATTTACTTAGAGAAGGATTGGATTTACCTGAAGTGGAATTAGTAGCCATATTAGACGCAGATAAACTTGGATTTCTTCGAGATACGCGATCACTTATACAGACTATAGGTAGAGCTTCCAGAAATGTTATGGGAAGGGCGATTCTCTATGGAGATAGAATATCACCTGCCATGAGAGCTGCAATAAGAGAAACAAATAGGAGAAGAGATAAACAAATTGCTTTTAACGAAGAAAATCACATCACCCCTCAAACAATAAAGAAGAATATTTTAAAATCTTTATCGGAAGAACAAGAATTAAAAGAGAAAGAAGTTAGAAGGCTTAAGAAATCCGTCAAAAGAAAAATAATAGAATTAGAGGAGAAAGGAGATGTTGACATTATGGTACAATACTTAGAGAATAAAATGTATCTTGCAGCAAAAGAATTAAGATTTGAAGATGCTGCTTATTTAAGGGATAAAATCCAAGATATCAAGCAAACTTATGAAATTAAAGCGTAGAATTAAATTTATTTCATTTACTGGAAAAAAATAAGCTAATTATGACTGAAAATTTAATTATTAAAGGAGCAAGACAAAATAATCTAAAAAATATTGATGTTATCATCCCCCGAAATAAGCTAGTTATTGTTACTGGCGTAAGCGGAAGCGGGAAATCAAGTTTGGCTATGGATACTCTATTCGCAGAAGGACAAAGAAGGTTCTTGGAATCCTTATCAAGCTATGCTAGACAATTTCTGGGAGAGATGGATAAACCCGATGTAGATTCTATAGAAGGTTTGTCGCCTGCCATTGCCATAGAACAAAAGGCTCTTTCAAAAAATCCAAGAAGTACAGTTGGAACCGTAACTGAAATCTATGATTATTATCGACTTTTATATGCGAACATAGGAGTTCCACATTGTCCTAAATGTGGGAAAGAAATAAAACCTCAAACTCCTCAGCAAATTATTGATCAAGTTTTAGATTCTCTTGACGAAGGACAAAAATTTATGGTCAAAGCTCCAGTAATAAGAGATCGAAAAGGCGAATACAAGGATTTACTTCAAGATCTCAAAAAGAAAGGATATCTTAGAGTTGAAGTAGACGGAATTCAATATACTCTCGACGAAGAAATTGAAATGGAAAAACATGTAAAGCATAACATTAATGTTGTAGTCGATAGGCTCGTAATGAAAAAAAATATAAGAACAAGATTAGCCGATTCGGTTGAGACCTCACTTAATCTGTCTGATGGAATATTAATTATTGAAATTATCGATAATGGGTTATTGACTTTTTCCGAACATTTTGCGTGTATCGATTGTGGAATTTCAATCCCCCCTTTGGATCACAAGATGTTTTCCTTCAACATTCCACACGGTAGTTGTAAATACTGCAACGGATTGGGAAGCGTATTAGAATTTGATCAATCCTTGATTTTCGGAGATGACTTGGAAGTTCCTATAGAAGAGAGTCAAATAAGAGATATACCTGGTTTTGGTACTTTAAACGGATATTCTTGGCAAATTCTGAAGCAAGTCTCTCAAAAATATGGATTCGACACTAAAAAGACACCTATAAAGTATATAGATCCAGATAAACTTGAAATTTTACTTTATGGCTCTGGAGATGAGGAAATAGAATTTCATTTACAGAGTGATAAGTACGAAACCAAATATAAGAAATATAACAATAAATCTTCTTATAAATTTAGTAAGCCCTTTGAGGGAATTATCCCAATGCTTCATAGGAGATATATGGAAACCAGCTCAGAACGAGGTCGAGAAATTTACGAAAGTTTTATGAATAAAATACATTGTCCTCAATGTAAAGGCCAGAGATTAAAACCCGAAAGTAGAGCAGTATCTATTAATGGGTTAAATATAGCTGAATTATCTAATCTTTCTGTTGCTGAGTCAATCAGATTTTTCGAAGGTTTAGCATTAGAAGATACGCAACAAAAAATTGTTAAAGAAGTACTAAAAGAAATAAGAGAGAGGTTGTCTTTCTTAAATAATGTTGGATTGGATTATATACAATTGATAAGAAATTCAGACACTTTATCAGTTGGCGAAGCAGAAAGAATTCGATTAGCTACTCAATTAGGTTCGAGTCTAGTTGGTGTTTTATATGTATTAGACGAACCCTCGGTGGGACTTCACGCTCGCGATATAGACCGCCTCATTAAAATGTTAAAAAAACTACGAGATTTAGGAAATACCGTCGTAGTTGTTGAGCATGACGATAAGATTATTAAAAATGCTGATTATATAATTGACTTGGGTCCTTTAGCAGGTGAGCATGGAGGGGAAGTCGTAGCGCATGGTAATTTAGATGTAATCAAAAAATCTGATTCCATTACTGCTAAATATTTGACGGGCAAGAAGAAAATTAAGATTCCTAAGGAAAGAAGAAATCATAAAAATTATTTCATTGAAATTGAAGGAGCGAGAGAAAATAATTTAAAAAATATTAAAGTTGAAATTCCTTTAGGTGTATTTACATGCGTTACGGGAGTATCTGGTGCGGGTAAAACAAGTCTAATTATTGATTGCCTTTATAAAGGCTTACATAATGTTGTAAATACAAGGAGTTCAAAAGTCGTTACTGGTGATTTCGACAAAATCCTGGGTTCCGAGCATATAGATAAGATTATTAATATTGACCAATCTCCTATTGGTAGGACTCCTAGATCTGTACCCGCGACCTATACAAAGGCTTTCGATTATATAAGAGAGATCTTTGAGGCCTTACCAGATGCAAGAGAACGAGGTTATAAAAAGGGAAGGTTTAGTTTTAATACTAAAGCGGGTAGATGTAAAAAATGTAAAGGAAGAGGTTATATTCTAAAAGAGATGTATTTTCTTCCTGATGTTTATATCAGATGTGATTTATGTAACGGAAATCGTTATAACGATGAAACTTTGGATATTACATATCGTGGAAAAAATATTGCTGAAGTTTTAAACATGACTTTTGAGGGTGCGCTTAGTTTTTTTGATAGTTTTCCAAAACTTAAAAAGACTCTCAAAACTGTTGTAGATGTTGGACTGGGATATCTGGAACTTGGTCAATCATCAACTACTTTAAGTGGAGGAGAATCTCAAAGATTAAAAATCGCTCGCGAATTAAGAAAAAAAAGTACCGGTAATACTCTTTATATTTTAGACGAACCTACCACAGGATTAAGTGCTTACGATATCGAAATCTTATTAAAAGTATTACAAAGACTTGTTGATAAAGGGAACACAGTTATTATTATAGAGCATAATATGGAAATAATAAAATCTGCCGATTATATTATTGATTTAGGTCCCGAGGGAGGCGAAAAAGGGGGAGATGTTGTTATTGTAGGTAAACCCGAAGAAATTATTAAATATAAGGATTCTTACACCGGACAATTCCTAAAGGACTATTTAAATAGTGTGGAAAAATGAATTTTTCTTAAATGATTCAATTTCTATATAAATAAATTTTTTAGCCAAGAAGGTAATATAAAGCCTCCATAACAAGCAAGTGAGCTAAAAATTAAGATTAAACGTGCAAAAATTAAAATTAAAATAGACAGATGGCTGAAAATTTCCAAGATCGCTCCCAATACTAAGGCGTAGAAGGCAATTAATAACAATTTTCCTTTTAAATTTATTTCCAAATTATCTGATTTGATGGATTCCCTGGAGAATAATGTTCCCGTAATTATTATGAGAATAAGCATAGAAAATTGATAAAAGGTTACAAACCATCCGTAAGTGGCGTCGACGGGACCTGTGACTTCACCGAGAAAACTCATGTCAACAACAAGAAAATAAAGGAAAAAGATCTCAAATAAAGCGTTATAAATCCCGAACAATACAAGAATTACCAATTGTTTATCTTTATACATCAGATCAGTGAAAGCTATCATCCAAATAAAAGAAGTTATGGGGAGTAAACCATTTCCGATGAGCATATATAAATGATCGTTAATTCCATAACCCGTCAGTAATATTAAGATAACCGATAAAGAACTTGCGTACCAGATTGATACTAAACCAATCCAGGTCAGACCAACTAATAGAAAAGTCCTTTGTTTATGCTCGAAGTATCTTATCAATATTCTAATTCCCACCATTATGGAAATAGCCACAAATATGATGCTTAGAATGCCGTTTAATAATTCAATTGGTTCTAACATAATTAGATTCTCAAAATACTTTCTCTTAGTTATTATAAATAATTGTGATATTTCTATATCAAATTAGAGATCAATTAATTAATTTAATTTATATATATGACTACATCAAAATTTTTTATACTCTTTAATCATAATAAATTTCAAATTTGCAATGTAATGAAAGTAGAAAAAACGGAAATAGATTAAAAAGAGAATATATTAAAGGATTAATTTAAAAATTCTTTTTCTTTAGGGTGGGGCTTTCTCCAAGTTCTTTTTTTTTTTTAAGTCCTTTTTTCTCTGTATCCCCAACGAAAGTTTTTCCGTATAAAGAACACTCAACTTCTAACATTTGCTTCACCTCACTTATCAGAAGATAATTACTGATTATATTAATAGATTTTAAAAATTATTGATTTTTAAGAAAAAAACATTCAACTTTTAGCTTGATTTTAAGATATAGTAATAAGTTATGAATAACAAAGAGTAAGGTCCTTTTTAGAAACATTTAAGTAAAATTCTAAATCTATGGTATATTTATCTTACTTGAAAGTTTTAAAAATAAATTAACTTATTTTTTGTGAATTTATTATGACTGAAGATAATAAAATCATCAGAGCACCGATTACGTGTATATTAGGTCACATTGACCATGGGAAAACATCGCTTTTGGATTATATAAGAGGAACTGTGGTTCAACAAAGAGAAGCTGCTGGTATCACTCAACATATAGGAGCTTCCTATTTTCCCACAGATGATATTAAAGATTTTTTAAGAAAGTCTAAAAAGGAATTCGCTGACAAAAAAATCAATTTGCCTGGAATATTAATTGTCGATACTCCCGGCCATGCTGCTTTCATGAATCTACGTAGGAGAGGAGGAGCCGTTGCAGATATTGCTATCTTAGTAATTGATGTTACGGCGGGAACCATGCCTATCACGTGGGAATCTGTGCGCATTTTAAGAGAAAGAAAAACTCCTTTTGTAATAGCAGCTAATAAGATTGACAGAATTTCGGGATGGAAATCAAATAAGGATGCAGATTTTTTAGATACCTACAATAAACAGAACTCATTCGTCCAAGATTATTTAAATGAGTCGATTTTCAGGATGATTGGGGACTTTTTAGAAGAAGGATTTAAGGGTATTGATAGATACGATAAAATTAACGATTTTACTAAAAAAGTAGCTATTGTTCCTACGAGTGCTAAGACAGGCGAGGGAATCTCTACCTTATTAATGGTTCTGATGGGTCTAGTTCAACAATATTTAACCAAGAATTTGAAATTCTCGGAGGGACCGGCAAGAGGAGTCGTCTTAGAAGTCAAAAAAGAAAAGGGATATGGTAAAACCATTGATGTGCTAATTTACGACGGAATCATTAAAAAGGGAGACGATTTTATCGTTGGAGGGCTTCAAATGCCCATAAAGTCTAAAGTCAGAGCTTTATTAACGCCAAAACCTTTAGATGAGATACGCGATCCTAGACAAAAATTTGACTCTAAGGATTTAATTAGCGCAGCTGCAGGTTTAAAAATTCTAGCTCCTAATATTGAGGATGTGGTTGCGGGATCACCGATAAGGGTTATTGGAAACGATGATAATGAAGAAGAAGTCTATCAGGAAATCGAAGCAGAAGTGGAAGGTATTAAAATAAAGACTGATAAAGCAGGCGTTGTGTTAAAAGCAGACACTTTAGGATCCTTAGAAGCTCTTGAAAATCACTTTACAAAAAATGGTGTAAAAATTTCTATTGCTGATGTGGGACCTATAAAAAAGGAGGATATTATGAATGCAAATCTAATTAAAGATTTTGATC
Organism: Promethearchaeota archaeon; assembly: GCA_014729315.1. The sequence goes on from WJKD01000045.1 coordinate 11,714, forward strand.
CATATTCTGCTGTTGTATTAGGTTTTAATGTTCCTATATTACCTGAAGCTCGGGAAGAAGCAAACGCAGACAATATTCGAATCTTTACAAATAATGTAATATATAGACTCCTTGAGGATTATTTAGAATACGCAGAAACCAGAAAAGCTGAAGATACGGCGAAAGAATTAGGTGAAGTGATTTTACCCGCTAAATTAAAGATGTTCCCTGAATTTGTTTTCAGAAATTCTAATCCTGCAGTTTTCGGAGTAAGCGTGGAAGCAGGTACATTAAGACCAAAGGTTTTGCTTATTACAGACGAGGGAAAAAAGGTAGGGCGGGTACATCAAGTGCAAGATAAAGGACAAAATTTAGATAAGGCTGATAAAGGTTCTGAAGTTGCGATATCAATTAGAGGAATAGAAATAGGAAGAGAAATAGATAATGACGAAGTGCTATATGTTAATGTTCCTGAATCTCATGTAAGACAATTAATGACTAAATTTTTGAATGAGCTCACATCTGACCAAAAAGAAGCATTAAGAGAATTTATCATATTGAAGAGAAAAACAGAACATCCCTGGTGGGGGATGTAGAAATCTCCTTTTTCTCAAAAAATCAGCATAAATCCTCATAAGGCTCAATAATGATAAAGATCTTCATTTAAATAAAAAACTATAAGTTAATTGGGTATTTTCCATACTTTTGAACAGCATTAATCATTATTTTTTCCTTTTCTATATCGATTTCTGGATGAGAATGCGTAGGAGCTAATATAAATCTTCCACCAGGAGCAATGTGTTTAATTAATTTTTTGGTCTCCTCAATCACTTCTTCGGGTTTTGATCTTTCTGTAAGCGTATAATCAACATCAAGGTTTCCAATAATAGTGAGGTTATTGCCATGTTTTTCTTTTTCTTTAAATATATCTACGTTTGATGTAGGTTCGAAAGCGTGCGCACCATCAAATCCCCATTTAATAAAAAGATCGAACAATTTTGTGTTATCGCCGCAAGAATGAAGAATTGCTAAACCCCCTCTTTCGTGAATAGCTTCGCATAATTTGGTATAAGACGGTCCCCAGAACTTATCTAAAAGTTTAGGATTTATTTGTGGACCTGATTTAAACGACATATCGTCACCCTTCATTATTACCTTAACTCCTGCGTCCATCATAGCCATAATTGTTTCGATACTAAATGATTCTAATCTTTTAACGAAGTCCTTTATAAAGTCTGGCTTTTTTCTCATATAATAAGCGATTTTCTCTAGCCCCATGCTTGTAAACATAGTTTGAAATAATCCACCGTAAACATCACCAAATATACATATATTCTTACCAAAGTCGGATACTAATTTTTTATAGAATTTATAAGCTTGCTTTGCGGATTTTTCCTCATCAGGAAAAAATTCCCAATTTTCGTAATCTTCTGGCGATTTAATCATCGGTTTACGCCAATAATAAGTGGCATTTCCGTGAGAATCAAAAATAATATCATTATAGGAACCCCAATCGTCCATAATCGTATCTTCATCAGGGAAATGGGAAAAAGCAAGGCCTAAAATAGACCATGCTGCGTCAAATCCGAGCTCAACAGCAGCTTCTACGCCTAAACGAGCAGTATTTTTAACGCTTTTCTTAGCAATTAAGTTTCCTATTTTGCTCATTCCAAATTTTTTTAAAAAAAATTGTCCGTATCTACTATTTATCAAATCAGCATCGGTTTTTTTTGGATATCCAATTACTTGATAAATAGGATGCAGATCGTATAAAATTGACATAGTAGGAACTTCATCTGGTTCGCTTCCAGATATAGTTGTAAAAATTCGTTCCATTGAGTTCATTTTTAATCGCTTACTAACTTGAATTTAATAATTACATATTTGATCTTATAATATTTTAATATTAATTGACAGAATTGATTTAATTTGAATTGACCGATCTCTTTCTTGAATGAAAAAAATGACTATTAATACGTGAAAAAATTAAGAATAGATAACTACTTATTATGAAATAGATTATCTATTAAATCAAGTATTTTAATTCTTAGTAATATTATTCTAAATTTTATAACAAAATGAATTCAATAGAAGAGATTCTTTCTAAAACTTTAACGGAGATAATTCCTACAGAAGACGAATTAAAATTGATAGACAATATTACTAATACACTCAGAGAATTGTTAAAAGAAAGAGCTATAGACATAAACATAAATTATACGACGATTGAACCTCAAGGATCTACAGGTATAAAGCAAACCCAACTTAGAGGCGATTTTGACATTGATTTATTTATTGGATTAGATTACAACGAATTTGAAGAGAAATATAAAGGTCTCAGTAAATCCAAGTTAAAGCGAGAGTCTAAAAAAGATTTTTTAAGATTATGTAATGATTGGATTATTAAATCTTTGCAAAATGCGCAATTTGAAAAACCTCGGTTATTGTACGCCGAACATCCTTATGTCACTGTGGATTATCTTGCTAATCATAATAGAACTAAAGTTGATATTGTGCTCTACTTTGATTTGAATTTAGATTTTATAAAAAAAAATGGCCCTATCACAGCGGTTGATAGAACACCTTATCATGGTAGATTCGTAAGAGACAATCTTACTTTAGATCAGAAGAATGATGTAAGACTTTTGAAACAATTTTTTAAGAGTCAACATTCTTACGGAGATAAAAGTGCGGTTGGAAGAATTGGATTTATAGGATATAGTGCAGAGCTATTAATTTATCATTATCAGAATCTCTTGAATCTTTTTAGTAAATTTCATGAATTAAAAAACACTCCGCTTGATCATTTTAATCGATCCAAGAAGCAATTAAATAAAATATCTCATTTTCAAAACGACTACTTAATTATAATAGACCCTATTGATAAAAACCGAAATGTCGGTTCAGCAATTTCTAGAAGAGCTTATGCTTTTTGCAATCACCAAATTCAAACTTTCCTTAAAGAACCAATTAAAAAATATTTTGAAATTGAAGAAATTCCTTTGATAAATATTAATTCTAATACGGAACATGAGTTATCACATTATTTTATTATAGAACTTGTTAACAAGGACAGCTCAGTTCATTATACTATAAATAGAGATAAATTATACTCCTTAGGAGATAGTATCGCTTCTAACGCTGAAAAAGAGTTCACCCGCGACGAAAGGTTTGGAAGAATTGAATACGAACTCTATTTTGAAAATGACAAGAATGAATATAATTTAGCGTTATATTGCGAAAAACCTCTTATATCACCAAGCTTCACGAGAAGAGGTCCGCCTATTGACCAAACTCGCCACGTAGAAAAGTTTAAACATAAGAATTCAAATTATTTTGAAAAGGACGGCTACTTATGGACTGAAACTAAACGAGATTTCACTTCTTTTTTAAATTTTTTACAATTCTTCCTTAAAGATGGACTTCCAAGTAATTTTCAAATTATAAATGTCAACAATGCACTTTCTACTCAAACATATTCTGGAAAAAAAGCTATTTACATCTTAAAAAATTACATAATGCCCTTCCTTTAATATTGATCAAGATCTACGGAAACTTATCCTATTTTATCATTTACTAAGCTTTTTATGATTTAAGAGCTAATTTTAATTAAGATAATCTTTAATTTGTGGAAAAATATTTAGTCATGAACGATATGAAAAAAAAAGGAAGATCAAAAACTCTGGCACCGGCACAAAGAATGCTTAAAGCAATGGCTTTCCTCAAACCAGACCATGTACCCGTATTATTTTTTCCAGAATTTGATTTTATGGCTGATTTTGCAGGAGTAAAAGTAAAGGAATACTTGAATGATGTAGACTTACAAATTGAAAACGGAGAAAAATTTAAGAAGAGATTTCCAGATGCTTATGCGGCGGTATCGATCTACCAACCATATGCTACTGCTCAAGCTTTAGGATGCCCTATATCAGATCCCGAAGACGAAATACCTGCAGTCGCTGATCATGTTATTAAGAGCCCTAGTGAGATTGAGAAATTCAACATTCCCAATTCTGCGTGGGACCTTCCCGGAACTGGTGATTGGTTAAAAAAAATAGAATATTCGTTAGAGAGAGGAATTAAACCTGCGGGAATCGGAGAATTTGGTCCTCTCGAAGTTGCGGGACAAGTTTATGGCTACGATAAGTTTTTACTCCATCTGAGAAAAAAACCCGAATTAATGCATAAATTATTAGAAAAATGCACAGAATTTGTCATAAAGTTTCAAAAAGAATGGGCAGAATTAATTGGTGGTTTTGCAACGCTTATTCTTATTGCGGATCATGTAAGCGGATTTCTTAACAGAAAACTTGTTGAAGAATTTTTTGAGCCTTATCATAAGCAACTTACATCCTCACTTAGAGAATTTACGGGTGGTATGTTTTATCATTCGGAAAATAGAAGTTATCACTTCATCGAAAAAATAGGTGATTGGGGTTATTCCATGTTTCATGGACAAGAATGGGCTCCTGGTGGAGATTTAGTAAAGACTAAAGAAATTGTTTCAGATTTAGAAAATAAATATACTTTAGTTGGACAAGTTCCCGGTCGAGATGTTATGCTTAGAGAGCCAGACGACAAGGTGGTTGAAAAAAAAATAATTGAAAATATAAAAATATATGGACCAGGTAGTGGTTACGTGCTCTCAACGGGTGGAGGTGTCAATAGGGGAACTCCTTTAAGAAGACTTGATATGATGATAGAGCTTGCTAAAAAATATGGTAGTTACAAAACAAAAAAGAGATTAATAGATCCAGAAAAAGAATAATTGAAAAATTGATGTGATGATAAAATGAGTAAAGAACTGATCGACGCTATGATTGATTTAGATGACGAAAAAGTTGTAGAAATTGTTTCCAATCAATTGAACAAAAGAAAACCATTGGAAATAATAGAGGATTTAAAGTCAGCTTTAACAAAAATAGGCGAATTATTCGACGATGAAGAATATTTTCTCTCTGATTTAATCATTGCCGCTGAAGCTTTTAAAGAAGCAAGTAAACTCATCGAGCCTCATTTTAAAAAGAAAACAAACCACAAAAGAGGTAAGATCGTAATCGGTACTGTTGAAGGAGATATGCACGACATTGGAAAAAATATCATTATTACATTATTAAAGTCGGAGGGATTTAAGGTAATTGATCTTGGTATCGACGTGAGTCCGGAGAAATTTTTAGAAAGCGTAAAAGAGATTCAACCTGATATCGTTGGATTGTCTGGTCTACTTACGTCCTCTAAAGAACCGATGAAGAAAACAATTGAATTATTAAGAGAAAATTACGATGGAAAATTAATATTTGTTGTAGGAGGCGTAGCAATTAACGATGCTTGGATTTCTGATGTCGGAGCAGATTATGGTACTACTAATGCCGTAACGGGATTAAAGATTATTAACGAATTAGTCTAAAAATAATTAGATTCAAAATATGTGAGTAAAATTTTAAATATTACAAAAAAATATATGAGTAAAATTCAAAGGTATAAAAAAAATGGATTTCGAAACATTAACCGAACTTATAATTGAGTTGGAAGTTGACGATATTGCTGATGCCGTCAAAGAAGCATTAGATGAGGATAAGGACCCATTCGATGTGCTTAATGCCTTAACAAAAGGAATGGACGAGGTCGGCCGAAGATATGAAGAGAAAGAATACTATTTAACTGAACTAGTATTAGCGGGAGAAACAATGAAGGAAGCGTTTAAAATATTACAGCCCGCTTTAGCTGCTGCTGATAGGTCTCAAAGTAAAACAAAGGTGATTATCGCTACAGTAAAAGGAGATAATCATGATATCGGTAAGAATATTCTCAGTTCATTACTTCTGAGCTCTGGTTTTGAAGTTATTGATTTAGGAATGGATGTTGACGATCAAAGAATTGTTGAAAAAGTGAAAGAAACCAACGCAAGTATCGTTGCTTTAAGCTCGCTTCTCACAATGACGGTTGAAGAGATTAAAAATGTTCATGAGGCTTTAAATAAAGAGGGTCTCAGAGACAAAGTTAAGCTTATTGTCGGGGGTGCTCCCTTAAATATGGAACTCGCTAAAAAGCTAGGTGCTGACGATTTTGCTGACGATGCAGTTGACGGTGTGAAACATATAAAAGCATTAGCTGGAACAGAATAATACTATTTTTTCATTTTTATTTTTACATTTTTTTGTGAGTATTTTTTAACTTTAGGTGGTAAATCCTAATGAATTGTAGAGAAAGAATATTTACTGCTTTAAATCTTGAAGAACCAGATAGAGTTCCCACACATTTAATATTGATAGATGCAAATAATGTTGATAAAATTCTCGGTAAACCCGTTGTGTCCGATTTTGATACAGTTGAACAAATTCAAGAAAATAATCCAGAAGGCTGGGTTGAAGAGCTTAGCAATTTAGTGGAAAGTGTTGAAACATCAGTTTTTTCTAGATGCGTGGAGGCAGCAATAGAAATTGGATTAGATTGTATGCAAGTTGGGATAATTCCGCTCCATTTCATTGATGATCCTCAAGATCAGCGTCTCTTGATGAAGGATATATTTGGAAGAATATGGGAGGCAAGAAATAATGAAGGAAATTTTAATCCTTATTATTTATACGGCACGATGAATACATTTGAAAAATGGCAGGATACAAAGCAAGCGATTGAAGATTCATATACTAATAAATATAAAAAATTTGTAAAGAAATTTTTTCGTCGAATTAATAAAAAGCACAAAGATAAGATTTTTGTGGCTGTAACTAATGATTTAGCTGGAGTATTTGAAAGCGCCTCACAAGGCATGGGAATGACATACTACGCGAAAATGGTTCGAAAAAAGCCCAAATTTATCAAAGAAGTGCATGAGGTATACGCGCAATTTACCGCTGAGATATATAAAAGTTATATAGAAGCTGGTGCAGAATTATTTGTCGAATCTGGTGATTTAGCATATCATACAGGTCCAATGATGAGTCCTAAAAAATTCGAAGAATTATTATTACCTGCCTATCGAATTATCACCAATGCAGTTCACGAGAATGGAGGAAAGATTATACTTCATACAGACGGACAAGTTACGCCACTTCTAGATTTTGTTGTCAGCTGTGGATTTGATGGTTTACAAAGTATGGAACCAACAGCGGGAGTAGATTTAGAACTCGTTAAAAAGAAAGTAGGAGATAAATTGTGTTTATGGGGAAATACTGACGTATCTCATGTTTTAGTTAATGGAACTAAAGAAGAAGTATACAATGCGGTCAAGTACGCAATTAAAACAGCGGGATCAGGAGGAGGATTTGTGGTTTCTGCCGCAAACATGCACCCTGGTGTGAATGTTCCCAATCTAAAATGGATGGTCGAAGCAACGCACAAGTATGGAAAGTATCCTATAAATCTCTAATTTATTATTTTTAATTTACTTAAATTAAGAATTTTCTTTTAGCTTATTATTTCTGATAAATTCTTCTTGAAAATCGTCTTATTTTACTCTAAAGTAAACAATTTTAATAGAAAGAAGAAACCAAGGATCAAATTTTAATTTAATCATATTTCTAGAGAAAAGAACTTTTCATAAATCGAAGAAAAATTTATAAAGATGCTTCAAATTTGACAGATTATCATCATCTTGATTAGAAATTGATGAATCTCGTCTTAAACACGTTTTTCCTCCTTCAATCTTTAACAAAATAGGCGTTTTATACGCTAAATTCATAAAATTTTTATGGTTTCATGTGTTTTAATACCTAATAATTAATGTAGAATTATGCAAAAGTGAACACAAATGGTTAAAGTAAAGAATCCTGATGAGATCGCTAAGTTAATAACTTCAGGACCCTATGAAAAGAAACGAATATTCTCAATCGTTGCTCACATTGACCACGGTAAAACTACTGCATCAGATTACCTTTTAAGAAGAGCAGGATTGATGCGGGAAGAAGATGCCGGTCAACTCCAGATGACTGATTCAGACGACGAAGAACAAGCAAGAGGAATAACAATTTTTACTAGTGTTGTATTGTTATCATTTAACGACCCTCGTGATTCTGAAGACGATGAGCCCTATATATTTCAAATTAATGATACGCCGGGACACATTTCGTTTACAGGCGAGGTTTCACGAGCTCTTCGTGGAAGCGATGGTGCTATTATTCTTGTTGATGCACTTGAAGGAGTAATGACTCAAACCGAAACCAATATACGACTTGCAGTCGGTAATGAGTTATGTAAGCCTGTTCTATTCATAAATAAGGTCGATAGATTAATCTCAGAACTTAAACTTAGTCCTCAAGAAACTTATGATAAAATTGATAAAATAACTAAACAAGTAAATAATCTAATTAAAAAAGTCAGACCCGAAGGATTTGATTGGGGAGTAGATTTTGCTGATAACAGCGTAGCGGTTGGATCCGCAAAGCATGGCTGGGGATTTACTTATGAAATTCTCAAAAAGAATGATTACACTCCAATAACTGTATTTGAAAAGTACAATGAAGGAGACATCCAATGGTTAAGAAAAAATCTTCCGCTTGACGAAGCTATGCTTAGAATGGTCGTGGATCACTTACCTAATCCAGTTACCGCAGCAGAATATAGAATTCCTCACATATGGTCTGGTGATGTAGATTCAGAAATGGGTCAAGCTCTATTAAAGAGCGATCCTAAAGGACCTCTGACAGGAATGATTACAAAAATCTTTCTCGATCCAAAAAAGAATTATGCTGCAACTTTAATCGGTAGAGTTTTTTCAGGAACACTAGATCAGTCAGATAACTTATTCTTAGTTAATAGTAAAACCACCAGTCGGATAAAAAGATTAGGTGTGATGGAAATAACGGATCTTTTAGATATCCCTGAAATACCTGCAGGTAATCTATTCGCCATGTACGGATTCATATGTCCTTCTGGTGAAAGTTTTATCTCAGCTGATAATTTACCGAAGGACAAGGAAGATCAAGATAAGATTCCTTCGTTTGAAAGTATTAGTTACGCATGTGAAGCGGTAGTATCTCGTTCCATTAAGCCAAAGGATCCACATGATTTAGCAAAACTTGGAGAGGTCGTAGGAAAGTGGCTCCAAGCTGATCCAACAGCGGAATTCCGATTGGATAAAGAATCTAAGGAATATATTCTATCGGGTATTGATCCTCTACAAATTGATATATTAACGAAGAGAATTAACAATCAAGTCGAAATTGAGATTGGAGAACCCATTATCGTTTATAGAGAAAAGATTAATCAAAAAAGCAGAGATTTTCATACGAAATCTTCGAATGCACACAATAGAATTCAATTATATCTCGAACCTCTTGACGAAAGAACTGAAAAACTAATAGAAAGAGGAAAAATCACTGACTTAATGAACAACAAAGAGAGAGCAGCGATTTTACGCGAACAAGCAGAGTGGGACGCGAAAGAAGCAAAGAGAGTTTTAGATGTCTATAAGGGAAACCTGTTAGTCAACGGAACTTCTGGCTTGCAAAGATTAGATCGAGTAAAATCATATTTATCAGCAGCTTTTAGAGATTGGGTGGATTCATGCATTCTTGCGAAGGAACCCGCTATGGGAATAAAAGTTGTATTCACAGATATGACAATACACGAAGATCCTGCTCACACGGGTTATAATCAGATAGCAAGTATGACCTTTGCTGGATTATCTTTAGCAATGATGGACGCTAAACCTCATATTTATGAGCCGATCCAAAAAATTGACATTAAAACGCCTCAAGGCACAGAAAGTGGTGTTCTCGCCGTTATTAACAAACATCGTGGACGAGTAAATAACGTATTACCAGAAGGGGAATATGTAAGAATAACTGGAGAATTACCTGCATCCGAAACCATAGGAATCGCTGATGAAATTCGAGGAACGACCCAAGGAAGAGCTTTTTTTGGATATGAATTTTCAGGTTTCGAAAAAGTGCCCGCTCAAATTGAAAACGATCTCATTCTTGAAATACGCAAAAGAAAAGGAATGAAAGTAGAACTTCCAAATGTAAGTTCGTGGGAAAGATTTTTATACAAAAGAAGCTAGATTATCTTTTTTTTTACATTTTCATTAAATCGATTGAATGATTTATTACCGGTTAAATCAATTTTTTTTATTTTTCATACCACCGTATCATCGGGAAAGATGGGAATTTGATGAAAATGCATTTCAATAATCATTTTTGAATCTCAGATATTTCTATTTTAGATATCTATTAATAAAAAATAAATTGTATATAAATTGTTTATAAAAAGATTTAAGATTTTATCAATAATTTACCTCATAACGAATTTGATCTTAACCTTTCAAAATAAATATTTAAGCAAAAATTTTTTTATAAAGTAAAAATGACTGAAAAAAGAAACAAGACTGATGATAACGAGGATCTACGAAATTACCTCAAAGAGATTGAGGAATTAAAAACAGATTTTTCTGATCTTGACGACTTAGATATTGAAGAAATCAAGGAAATGCAAGAGGCTATAGAAAGCGTAAAAAAAGGAGAATCTTTTACTGAAGAGTCAAATATCCATGAAGGAGTTACTGAACCAGAATTCGCTAGAGAAATAGATGAAATCGAAGAGGCCCCAGAAATAGAGAAAGTTAAAGATGAGGATAGAAGTGATGAATTTGAACAAAAAGAAGAATTAATGTCAGATTTTTCTGAATATGCTAAAATTGATTTGGACGAATTAATTGAAATGAAACAAGCGATTGAAGAAGTAAAACAAGAGGAATATGCAGAAACTCAATCTGTTGGAGGAACTTCCACTACGGAGTCTGAAACATCAAAGCTAGAAGAAAAAGTAATGTTGGAACTTAAGAAAAAAAAAGAGGAAGAAAAAGAAGAGATCATAACCAAGGAAAAGCTCGTTAAATATTTTAAAGAAAAAAGAGACAAAATTTGGTATCACGCTTTAAATTACCTCGCTTATGAAGTGGAAGATCACACTGCTAGTAAGGAAATACTGTACGATATGCTGAAGGAGGTGACTAGTAAAAGCGCAATAGACCCTATACCTGAAAATCAATTTTATTTTGGTTTAGGATATTTGTTAAGGCTAACGCTTCAGGAAAAAAAAATAATTAGGTATCTCTCTGGGAGTAAGTTTAAGATAAATGTTAATATAGAAAATCTCAAAAAAATTATTGAAGAAGCGGGTCCGCCCATAAGTACGAGACCAGTCATAGAAGATGATAAGAAAAAAAAGATGTTTAAAGACTTCTTAAATGAAGATTTTTCTGATATCTAAATTGTTCTATATTTATTTCTTTCTCGATTCTTGGCTTCAGATTTATTCGCATAGGTTTCAAGTATTATTTTATCATAAAACTCAAATCATTTGAATAACTAAACCAATTATAGTAAAATGAAAAAGAAACCATCTCTATTGATTATAGGCAACTCAAATGTTGGTAAGTCTACAATCGCAAAATTATTATTACCTAATCCCAAAGAATATAAAGGAAAAACTGGTAAAAAACCCGGAAGTACATTGCTAATTAAGTCGATTTCTCAGCCTAGTCTGTCCTATAATATCGTGGACCTACCGGGTTTTGGTTACATGAAGAAATCAAGTCGAAGAAGAGAGGAACACATTAAAACCCAAATTGTCGTTCATATAGAGAAGAATTACGAAGAATTTTTCCTTGGTCTAGTCATTTTGAATATTTTAAGAATTGAGGACGAGCTGGATAAATATTTTGTTCAAAATAAAAATACAATTCCTCTAAGCTTTGAAATGATCACTTTTTTAAAAGAATTTAAAATCCCAATTCTCATTCTATTAAATAAAATTGACAAACTATCGAATTACGATAAAAATCGCATTATAGATTTTTTTGTAGAATCTGCCTTTCGATTTGGATTAGAATTAGCTCCATTCAAAGATTTTAAATTTATTGATAAAAATATAGTACCTTATCTGGAATTCTCAGCATTAAAAAAAATCAACTTAAGCCCGCTTAATAAATTTATTAATTATTATCTAAATAAAGCATAAAACATATAATTAAATTAATGAAAATTTAAAGTTCTTAAGTTTCAAAAATCTAATAAATGAAGTATATCATTCTCATTTGCGACGGTGCCGCAGATTGGCCTATTGAAGAATTAAGAAATAAAACGATTTTTGAAGTTTCTAATACTCCCAACATGGATTTTATTGCCAGAAAGGGTAAAATGGGATTATTGAGGACGGTTCCTAAGGGGATGGCTCCAGGAAGCGAATGCGCAAATATGACAATTATGGGTTATAGACCGGAAAGGGTTTTGAACGGAAGGGGTCCCTTGGAAGCGCTTAGCGCGAAGGTTCCTTTAGCTGAGAATGATTTAGCTTTTAGATGTAATTTAATTACCATAAAAGAGGGAATAATTAAAGATTATTCTGCGGGTCATATCACCACCAAGGAATCTCGAAAATTAATAAATTCCCTTCAGAAAATGTTTGGTGGGAATGGTGTAGATTTTTTTTCCGGTGTCCAATATCGTCACATTTTGCGCTTAGATGGAAATCAATTCTCAGAGAAAATTATCACAACTCCTCCTCACGATAAATTAGACGAGCCTTATGAATCACACCTAATAAAACCAATTAATTCAGATAACGAACAAGCACAACGTAGTTCGACTTTTCTAAATAATTTAATAAATAAGAGCAACGACCTCTTAATTAATCATAAAATCAATAAAAAGCGCCTTAAAGCTGGAAAAAGACCGGCAACTCATATTTGGCCTTGGAGTGGTGGAAGAAAACCCAATATAAGATCTTTTAAAGAAAAATACGGACTTAAAGGTTCTGTTATATCGGCTGTTGATTTATTATTCGGGCTTGGAATTGCTGCCGGACTTGATCCCATTCACGTAAAAGGAGCAACGGGTTTACCCGATACGAACTACGAAGGAAAGGTAAACGCCGCTTTAAAAGAATTAAAAACTAAATCTTTCGTCTATCTCCATGTGGAAGCAATTGACGAGATGGGACATACGGGCGACCCTTACAAAAAAATTAAAGCGCTTGAAGATTTTGACCGGAGAATTGTCGGTCCTATATTAAACTCAGAGAAGGATTTTAAAAACAGATTAGTTATAGCACTTTTACCTGATCATCCCACCCCGATTGAAATTCGAACACATTCAAGCGAACCCGTGCCATTTGCGATTTATAATCCTAAAACATCAAATCAAGAGGATAAAAGTCGTATATTTTCTGAAAAATGGGGAAAAAGTGGGGAATATGGGTTAATAGAAAATGGAGAAGATTTTATGGAAATCTTTTTAAAATCTTAGACGTTACGGTTTTTTTATTATTGGATCTTCATTTTCATTCCAATTTACAGCAAAAAGAAAGTCTCTACTTGCTTCGTTTGTATATATTATTGGAAAGTTTCCTTTCTCTTCTATTTTTTTCGCAAAATTATCTAAGTACTCAAATTCAGGATAATAATAATTTACTGGTCGATCGCTTTTCAAGCGCTTATTAATGTCCAGAGCTTTTGCTTGAAGCGTAAAACCTTTAATTTCGAAAAAATTTGGATTTGCTTTTTCAATAATTTCTACATAATTTTCAATATATTTGTCTTGAATGTTCAAATCTTTAATAGCAGTTAAGCGTAAAAGAGTTCGACAATCTAATGAACTTAATAATTCAGTTGATTTCATAATCTTTTGCCAACCATTTTTAATCATTGGTCGGCAAATTTTTTTATAATTAAATTCATCTGGAGCTGGTAAGGTAAGATATAATTGAGATGGCAAAGAATTTAAGGATTCGATTTTATTGGGCAATGTTCCATTTGTAACGATAAATGTGGTCATCCCTCTTTTTCTAAATTCCTCGACAAAATCAGAGATCTTTGGATAAAGCATAGGTTCTCCGTCAAGGGATATTGCTGCGTGATTCGGAGATGTCGCTTCAAAATGAGATTGCATAATCTCATCTGGAGTTGTTAATTCTCTGTTAATTAACAATTCAATTTCTTCTTTTGAACTAATACAACCTCTTATATCATCGTCCAACTTATAATGGGTATAATGATCGTTAATAGGGTAAATAAAATTCTGATTTTTTAACAAAGTGAGCGCTCTATCAATTTTATTTTTACTTGTACGAATTGATTTCGATAAGGTAGCAATAGAGTGAGCACCCTCGTTTAAAAGCATCGTATAAAGGATATCGTTCATAATTTCATAATTATCTAAATATCTTTTTAACGATAAATGATTTTTAATAATATTATTCTGATGGCGGAGCATTTCCTCTACCAATAACTCGGGATCGTCTGGTTCCACGCAGAATTCACTATTTACATTTCCTGATTCATTGTCTCTCCAACAAAAAACACATTGGTGGTTACAGAAAGGCAAGGCTGGTGTGTTTTGTAGACATCTGTGACTTTCGACTCCAAAAACTCCCTTGTAACAATTTCGATTTTCCCGTCCCGTCATTAATCGTTGCTCTAACCAGTGACAAGGTTTAATGGCAGAATGTAAGTTGTTCCCTATTACTCTATAATTGGTTTTTATATAATTTTCTACGAATTCGTTTGTTATTTTGTTGTCCGAAATATATTTACCAGCCATTCGAATTAACCACTTAACAGATTAAAATTTTCTATATATATTTTGTATAATTCTAGTTATTTTATTAAAGTAAATAAGAAAAAACTGTTAATAAGCTATTTCATTAAAATAAATAAGATAAAAAATAAACAATCTTATAAAATAATAAAAAAATAAGATATACCATTATGCGTTTTGAGCTGACGCACGAACAGTAGCACCGTCAAGCTATCGGGTTTCCCGTCAAGCTATCGGGTTTTCGGGTGTTTTTTCTCATTTTTAGGTTGGGAGTGGATAGATCGACGGTTTGCGGGGCAAGAAGAATCTTGTTTTTGCGCGCACCGTTTTTCTCCTGAAAATAGCTGAAAAAGTCAGTGGGGTTCGCGTCAGGATAGCGGCGCTTATTCCCTTCGGCGTCGGCTCTGCGGTTTGCATTGAACCATTTTCTGGTGGTTTTATCGAATGTACGCATGATGTTAAAGGCTCCGTTTGCGTCGGAATGGATGTAAAGCGCTTGGTCGTTCGGGAGGGGGACTTTAAACAGTCCTCGGGCGTTGTAAGGATCTCCCGTTGCGGGAAACATCGTTGGACCGCGAATTCCTAACGGTTCGTCGACTTTTCCAAGTCGCTCTTCGTGGTAGGCGGAGCGAACCGAAGTATAGGGTTCCAGCATGGTGTAAACCTTGATTTCGACGAGGTTGGCGTTGTATTTAATCCGCTCGATAAGCAACGCGACGGGCGTTAAGTGCCAATATTGGTTGAACTTGCGGGCGAGGTTCGAGTTTTTCCAGCCTTTCTTGTAGCCGAGCACGATAGTGCCGATGCGGTTGTCGAGGCAATAATCGACGAGGTGGCGGGCGATCTTTCGCAGTTGGTCTTTTACCCTGTGATTTCTTTTAGCGTAAATGCGATTTGCTTTTTCGCGGGCTTCTTTGTTTATCGACAAGACCTTTTGGTATTGCTCTCGCTTCGATATCCCCGAAAGCTCGGAAATCAACAGGTTTAGATACCTAATCTTGCGCTCGGTTTTCTCGATGTTGTATTTTAAACAAGATACGTAATACTTTTTGTCGTGTTCAGCGTCGAGGGCTCTTTTCAAGTCTCTTGCGTGTGCTAAACGCTTGGCGAGTTCGCTACACTTTTTTACTTGTTCCTTGAGCTTCTTGAAGTGCTTATGCTGGGGTTTCCATCGGTCGGTACGACATATCTCTTCCCACAAAAATCCTTCGGGGAGCTTGCTATAATAGCGGTAATCTACGTCGTCTATAAACTTTTGTTTTTGCGCTTTTGCGGCGTCAAGGACGGGCTTTTCTCTATGCTCGTAGTGGTAGATGAGGTGGTTGGTGATGTCGAGCTTGCGTTGAGTTTTCTGCCCGTGAGTTATAAACAAATGGTTGGCTCGCTTAATCCGTCCTCCCCGATACAAAAGCGGGGTGTCTCCCGCGTTGCTTACGGCTGTCGAGAGGATGGAAAGTCCTAAGTCGATTGCCACGCATTTGGATGGGTCTAACTCGTAATTAAGGTCTTTTTTGCGAACATAGGTGATGTTCAAGTTGTACTCGTTGCTATTTCCGATAGGGTTGATTTCGGCGGTGCGGAAACTACTTAAAAACTGCTCGATTGCCCATTCTTTAAATCGTTCCCGCCCCATTTCAAGTAGCTTCTCGAATAAGAAGGGGTCTCGCTTGTCGTATTGCGGGAGAAGGCGGAATCTAATGGGCGGTAAATTGTCGTGGTGCCCGTTCGGAAATCGAAACTCTGAAGTGGCGGAAAGAAACGATTTTTTCCGGTTGTAATGGAGTCGGAACATGTCCTTAAGATGTTGTTCGAAGTATTTGGTTCTTAAGAGGGTACCGCTGTCGTATTGGACGAGCCACACGCCGTCGGAAGGCTTATACGCTGGAAGCATGGGGCGATCCGGTTCCTTTCCCTTTTCTCGTTCTCTAAAATATCGATCCATGCTTTTCACGTAGCCGTCCCACACGTCGCAAAATTTCTTAGTGACGTTCTGGGCGACTTTTGCGAGTCCGATGTTTCTGTAGGAGTCGAGATGTTTAGCTAAAGTGAGCAAATTGTATTTGAAGTCGAGCGATTTTAACCCTATTCTGGATTCGAGGAACTGCGTGAATTCTTTTAGAATCTCGTTCAAACTGACTTTGCGTGCGATTTCGGTATCTCGAAACACCTGAAGGAAAAGAAGGATAATGCGCAACCATATTTCCGAATATACGCTCTCGTAGAACGAGCGATAAGTGTATTCTTTTTTGTAATAAGAAAATGTTTTCTCTAAAAATTTAGCCCATCGTTTATTAAA
>WJKD01000046.1 GCA_014729315.1 Promethearchaeota archaeon
TATTATTCGATTTTTTGATAATTGCACCCAAAAAGAGCTTTTTCCTTTCAAAGGAGAATCAGAATCTTCTATATCAAGTATAAACTATTGTTTGCTAACTCAAAAAACCCCCAAAAACTCTAATTATCCTTAATTTTTCTTAACTCTTTAATGCTAAAAACCTCAGCTACGCTCCTAACTCCCCAATTGAGATTAATTCTTATCCTCAGTCTTTTTTTTGAGTTTAAATAGATTCGCTTGGATAAATAATAACCAAAACGAAATCGTCAAAGGTGAAAAACTAACGTCGTTAAAACAACCCAAAAAAGTTCCCGTACCACCGCTATTGAAAGCATACGCCGAATGGGTTAAGAAGTGTGAAACGTGCGCGTTTTACGGATCGTGCGTGGTGCTCCCCTTCTCCCCAAAGTGCTGTTTTCAACCCAAGGAAACCAAAAAAACCTAAAAATTACTTTTTTTACTTTTTTCTTCCTTTCTTCTCTTTTTCTTTTTGCTTATTTTTCCGAATTCTTTATATAGGTATAAACAATCCTATGAGCTCTTTCTATCCACTTTAGGAATTATAGGATTTTAAAAACCTACGTAAAAACAAATTAGTGAGATGATGCACGCAGATAGACCTATTTCGCAGAACTGCCACCCCGCCACCGACAAGGTATATTTAGGGTGCCTCTATGGAATTAAAGTCTTCGTCGCGGTCGAGAAGAGATTAGGCGTAGAACTACGGGAACGCGAGTTCCGCGTAGATTTAAGCGACTTGTCCGCTCTGACGAAAGCAAAAGTGACAAGGCTTCTCAAAATTCGGCACGCGGTCGGGCACCACGAGATCCTTCGCTTTTTAGCCGACGAAGTGAAAATCTCGTTCGAAGAGTTCCGTTCCCTCGTTCGTGCCTACAAGCGCAAAAACCCCACGTTTACGTTGAAAGACTTTTTTTAGAAACTCCACAGTTTTCAATTGAAGACAGTAATGTCATTATGTTATTTAACTCGTTTTTAAATTATTTTAAATTTTTTCCATCTTTTCTTTTTGGTTTAAAGAGCAATTTATATAGTGTTATTAATTTAGCTAATATATTCTTGATAAATTAATTAAAATTATTTTTTAGATAATTAAGGTCATAGAATTTTTGAATTAGCATATTCCTTTAAAAAAATCAAAAATAGGGAAAATAATAAAAAAGAAAAAAATATATTATAATAAAAAAGAAAAATAATTTATTACTTACAATAAGTACAATTACAATTAATTACCATAAATTGATATTTATTCGAATTTATTAATAACAAAATAGGAGAATATTCCCATGGCTGAGTCGACTCCCGAAACTCTTGATGTCATTCTCAAAAAGCTATTAGCCGCAATTCCCGAAGTCAAGGCTGCCGCAATTGTTTCAGTTGAAGGTTTGCCAATAGCATCCGCTTTACCTCAAGGAATTGACGAAACCAGGATTGCTGCTATGACTGCAGCTCTACTCTCCCTTGCTGAAAGAGCAATTCAAGAAATGAGAAAGGGTGACTTCGAGCAAGTGTATGTTAAAGGCTCAGACGGATATCTTTTGGTGCTTGCTGCGGGACAAAATGCCGTATTAACGGTATCTACCACCAAAGATGTGAGATTAGGGCTTATTTTCCTCGATTGCAAGCGTACTTGCGATAAAATCGCGAAGCTTATCTAAAAACCGACGGCTCTTTCATATTTTTTCTTGTAAAACCACAAAATATTAATTTTATACCACATTTTTCCTCTTATCTAAATTTATTTATTAGGATTCTAATCTAAATTATGTTCAAACTCTATACAATTTCTGGAAAAATTTCAATTCCACCCTTTTTATTTGCCCAAGAAAAAACCCAATCGGCACGAATTATACTTAGCGAGGATTACGAAGGGATTATCACCAAAAACTATGGATTTATTATCGCAATAGTCGATGTAATTTCAGTCGGTCCTGGAATAATCATTCCTGGAGATCAAAACACGCATCACGAAGTGGAGTTTACGATACTTTCGTTTAAACCGAGTATCCAAGAAGTTATTGAAGGACATGTTGTTGAAGTAGTTGATTTTGGTGCTTTTGTTAGACTCGGTCCCCTTGACGGATTAGTACATGTAAGTCAGATATGCGACGATTATATATCTTATGAACAAGTAGGAAACAGGTTTATTGGTAAAGAAACGGGTAAGATTTTGGAAGTGAATGATCTGGTGAGGGCTAGGATTATTGCTGTGTCTTTAGGTACTGGAAGGTCTGGAAAACTCGGATTAACGATGCGTCAGAAATTTTTGGGAAAACCAGAATGGATTGAAACTGATGTGGAAGATCACTACGAAGAGAAACAGACTGAAGGTGGCAAAGAGGAATCTAAAGTAAAACAATCTTAAAAGGAAGGTGAGCAAGATTACTAAAGAAAAAGCTTGTAAAACATGCCATTTACTTACGAAGAATGAATCAATCTGCCCTAAATGTAAAACTCACACTCTTAGCGAAGATTATAATGGAGAAGTAATTATTCTAAAACCGGAAGGCTCTATTATTGCTGATTATCTCAAAATTAGAGTTCCTGGGAAGTACGCGCTTAGAGTTAGGTAAATCAGTAATTTTAACTACTAATAGACACTTTAATTGTTATTTATCTAAATACCTCTTAAGTTGATTAAATGGATAAAAATTTGAAGATAAGCAAAGAAAATAGACATCGATTTACTCAACCCTTAGGTCGTCTTATTTCAGGGGATAGAAACGAAACGATTAAAGAAGTAGTTGCCTCAATCTCTGACATCGAAAATACTTTTGATATATCTATTTACTGCGTAGGAGATATAGTAACAAAGGACTTTTTGGCAAATCTATCCCTCCGTAAATTTATCAAATTATGTATAATTGACGAAAAAACTCAACGGGAACATATTCGGATTGATTCTAAGAATTTTTTTGAGGAAATAATTGAATTTGAAAATCCTGCAGGAACTATTTCTCAGAAGAGCTGGGATATTTTAGAAAAAATTATTGCTTCAGAAAAGCGGACTCTATTAAATGTGACTGAAGGAGAAGAGGACCTGCTGGTTCTTCCTCTTGTGGCGCTTTTACCGCTCGAAAATAAGCATTTGGTATTCTACGGCCAACCTCCAATTACTGATTCTAAAATATCTATACCTGAAGGATTGGTATTCGTGGATGTGAACAAAAGAATTCAAAAATTGGTTCAAAAATATCTTTCCTTAATGGATAAAACTTAATTAAAATTTTTAATAGTAATTTCTTCAATAAAGACACCGCTGTATTAATTTGAGAGAATAAATCTAATAAAAAATAATCCAAAAGCAAAATTTTATTTTTTATCCATTATTTTTTCTTTTAGTAGAAAAAAATTGAAGGTTTAAAATGTCGTTTGAAATTGAAATTGTAGACGAAAAAAAGAATCCTCTTATTGATCGAAAGGAAGTTACTTTTACAATTGAACACTTTGGAAAAGGAGGCACTCCTAATCGACTTGAAATCAAAAAGAAGATTGCAGCTATGCAAGGAGCGAAAGAAAGTCTCACTATTGTAAAAAAAATCAATACAAAGTTTGGTTCTAACGAAGATATTGGAAAAGTATATATTTACGATACTCAAGACGAGTTAAAGTATTTTGAACCATTTCACATTCGTGTAAGAAATTTACCACTAGATCAAAGAAAAGAGATTTATAAATTAAAAAGGAAACGGCAGCCTTACGAACATCTTTTTAACTATGATTAAAAAAAAATTAAAATAAAAGTTTAGATATACTATGGTCAACTCATCAAAATATTATAAAATTGAAGGAGACAAACTTATTCGAACGCATCGTACGTGTCCAAAATGTGGGCCGGGCGTATTTTTAGCCGACCATTACGATAGATCCTCTTGCGGACGCTGCGGTTACACAATATTTAAGCGAAAAGGCAAAGCTCCTCGAGGTAGAAGGTCTCAATCACGCTCTAGCGTAAGAACTCCTCGAAAAAGATCAAAATCGCAATAATTTACTATCCTAAAACCACTTTTTTTATAGGGATTAGAGAGAATTTAATGTATTTTTTCTCTTATCTTGTTTCAATTAGATGCCAGATGTGGAAATTATATGAAATTAAAAAAGAAAATTTGCTTAGGAATTGAATCCACAGCTCACACATTTGGCGTTGGGATTGTGGATTTCGAAGGAACCGTTTACAGTCTCATAAACGATATTTATGTTCCGGAAAGGGGCGGACTTCATCCCGCAATGGTAAGAGAACAACACTTAAATCAATTTGGCAAAACTATTCGAAAATCTCTTCAGAGTGCGAATTTATCTATTAAAGACATCGATTTGATCGCCTTCAGTCAGAGTCCTGGATTAGGACCCGTGCTAAGAGTTGGGGCTTTAGTTTCTAGATTGTTAAGCCAAATGTTAAAGATACCCATTGTTGCAGTTAATCATTGCGTTGCCCACATCGAAATTGGACGCTTAATGAGAAATATCGAAGATCCTCTTACGCTTTATGTATCGGGAGGGAATACTATCGTAAGCGCATTTGAATCGGCACGTTACCAAATATTTGGAGAAACACTTGACATGCCAATAGGAAATATGATAGATTCGGTAGCTCGTGATATGGGGCTTCCTCATCCTGGAGGTCCTAAAATCGAACGAATGGCCGAAAAATCAAATAAAAAATACTTATCGCTTCCATATGTTGTGAAGGGTATGGATCTATCCTTTTCTGGATTATATACTTCCCTAAAAAAATTAATTGAGTCCAAAAGTCTCGGAAAAAGCTATTCAGTCAATGATATCGCTTTTTCTTTACAAGAAACTGCATTTGCCATGTTAACTGAAGTTACAGAAAGAGCTTTGGCACATACTGAAAAAAAAGAAGTACTTCTAACCGGAGGAGTAGCTGCCAATAAGAGATTACAAGCAATGATAGAATATATTAGTAAGGAGCATAACGCAAGATTTGAAGTTGTTCCTTTAAAATACGCTGGAGATAATGGTGCAATGATTGCGTGGACGGGGATTCTAAGATTTATTGCAGAAGGAGCAACTGAATTAAGTAAAACAATAATAAAACCTAAAGAAAGGATGGATCAAATTACTATTCCTTGGAGATGAGATATGAAGTCTAACAACCTTACCATTTTCAAAGAAAAATTACTTCATAAAGGAGCTGAAGCGAGTTTATATTACGGACATTGGTTTAATAAGGAAGTTATATTTAAGCAGAGAATTCCAAAAAAATATAGAATAGAAAAGTTGGATCGAGCGATAAGAAACTTACGAACTATAAAGGAAGCTCGAGCTTTAATAAGAGTAAAAGAGTATGGTATATGTGTTCCTCAAGTTTACGAGATTAATACAGATAATTCCACCATTATTATGAAATATATAGAAGGTCAGAAACTAAAAAACCTTTTAAATGTCATCGATGAAAAAACAAAAGACCGATATTTTCAAATCCTGGGTGATTATATTGCCAAACTACATCAAACCGGACAAATTCATGGAGATATCACGACTAGCAATGTGATTATTACGGAAACGGGAAAACTATTTCTAATTGATTTTGGACTTTACGAAAATTCTGACTCAATTGAAGATAAAAGCACCGATATTCATTTACTGAAAAGAGTTTTGATTTCAAGCCACGGGCAAGATTATAACCTATGCTATCAAGCATTTCTAACAGGTTATAGAGATTCATATATCGATCAAAAAGAATGTAATCGCATTATTAATAATATCGCTGTTATTGAAACGAGAGGCAGATATATTAAAAAGGAACAAAGACAATGAGAACGATTTAGCCCTCATACTCACTGATTTTACCTATTTCTTAATCCTTCCAGAATATAATACTTAGGTCCCCTACTTATGAACAACAATTAAAGGTATATTTGCCATTTTTGTTGGAAACCTAATTAAAAAGTTATTCTAACAATAATAATGATAAAGTTAAAAATTTTTTAATGAACCTATAAGGGTGTATGTCATATGTTCATTAAACTTATATTACTTTCTAAACGCGTGATTTGTAGTGCTTTATAAAGTAGATAGTTATAAATAACACTTATCCTTATTATTATTAAATTTAAACTTGAAAAGTATTATCTAAAGGGCTAATCAAGCGATTATACAAACTTTTTGATTCAGTTTTACTTATTTATCAAATTAACTCCGTCAGATTCAAGGAAGCGAAGAAAATGAAAGAGAAAAAAACTACTAAAAAAAAGTCACCCATGAAAAATATTACAATAAATCTTCCGGATATCTATGTAGATAAAATCCAATGGTTAATTGAACATAAACTTATTGCTAATCGGTCAGAAGCAGTAAGAAATGCTATTCGCGAATGGTTAGAAGAAGAATTCTCTGTAAACCTCGAATTGTTGGATTTTTTCGAAGTTGAAAAAAAAAATTAAAAAATCAAATTTTTATATTATATTCTTATTTTACGAGCTTCTCAGCGCCTTATTTTACGGGCTTCCCTTTCAACCTCTCTTAAAATAATAATGTCGTTCATTCTTACGGGACCTTTAATATTTCTCGTAAGAATTCTGTTTTTATCTCGACCTTCAAGTATTCTAACCTTTACTTGAGTGATTTCTCCAGTCAAGCCAGTCCGACCGATAATATCGATAACTTGAGATGGGATCGAATCGTCTTCAAATGTAGAACTTTTTCCCTTGTCTCTTTTTGACAATAGTACCACCTATTTTTACTTTTTGATAACCTTAATCTGTTTAATTAACTCATCCAGCTCTTTTTCGTTTCCTGATCCTGCCTTCTCAATAGCTACTGAAGAAGATGAGACATTTATGTTTACAGCTGACCCTAACTCTTTTTTCGTAGATAAATACGCATAAGGAATACTTTTTTCTTCACATAAAACCGGGACATGATACAAAATTTCAGGCGGACTTACATCTTCTGCCATAACTACAAATTTAGCTTGTCCTCTTTCAATAGATTTAGTAACTTCGTTCATTCCTTTACGTATTTTTGAATCCCTTTTTTCCGAAATTATGCTTAGGGTTCGTTTGATTTTTTTCTTTAAATCGTCAGTTATTTTAAATTTTACAAAACTCATTTATTTCCTCTCGTTCAAATATTTTCTATTTTCATTAGTCATAGAGAATTTTGTTGATAAGAAAAGTGGTACATTGTAAAAAAAATTTTTGATTTCCTTTCTCAACTCCTATCCAAAAATTTTCTTAAAAATATTTCCAGAATTCTATGATTCTTCTTTACGAAATAATACGAAAAAAGAACCTAAAACTTTTTTTAGAATGGTGTATTTGCATTATATATAATGATTATCCCTATACGTTGCTTCTCCTGTGGTACCCTCATCGCAGACAAGCTGAAACCTTATTTAGATCTAATCGAGAAAGGAGAACCCGCTGAAAAAGCGTTCGAAGAAGTAGGTTTGGAGCGATTCTGTTGTAAGAGGATGATTGTAAGCCATGTTGACTTAATCGACGACCTCTTAAGATTCCCCCGCTTACAATAAAACATAAATTATTAAAAATGTTTTAACAATTAATACCAATTAGCTGTTTTTCAACTCTTTCTATTCAATTTTTTAAAAATTGAATATTTGATTATTATTTCCATGATAAAAACAAATTTTTCTTAAAAGAAAGGCTTGTCTCCTATTTATTGTTTACCGTAATGTGCGGTCCAACGGGTTTTACGGGGATTCTTTTTATAAATAAGCATAGCTTTTCTGCATTTTTTCGAGCAAAAATTATGTATCGTTCCATCTCTCTTGACGAACATAACTCCTCTTCCTATTGCTATATCATTTCCGCAGAAACTGCATTTTTTAACCTTAACCATATTTTAACATCTCAGTTTGTTTTATTCAGTAAAGGATTGAAGTATTAAATTTAAGCCTCTTCTTGTGTCTTAAAAAGCTCAACTTCCCCGTATTTCGTAACCTTTAGGTTTAACTGGGTAATGTCGTAATTAATTTCGTTTCCTCTTACTGTTCTTCTTCGTTTTTGCCCTTTTCTTCTTGGTTTATAGCCAATACTGCGTTTAGAAACCAATATTTTCTTTTTTACAGGACCATGCACGTCTTTTCGCATCGGGAAACCACTAGAATCTGATCCTCCTGTAATAACAAACTCATAATTAGGAAATCCGATTACACCGCCCTTAATAGTGTCACCGATCTTCATACCGTCAAATCTAAATTTGTTTTCATCAATTTCGATTTGTTTCGTCAAGCCTTTTCCGGGACCTTGATTACCGCCAGAAATATTCAACTTATATACTCGTTTTTCACTCATGATAACACACTAGTTAGTAATGTGAAAAGGGAAATATTATAGATTATAGAATCTGTCAAAATTTAAATATTTTATCTATTTTATAGGCTTTAGAGCAATTCTGTGTATTCATTTTAGAGTCAAAATCTATTTTAAAGAATCTATCCTATAAAAGATAGAGAACGATTAGGAGTAATCTTATGCAAATTTTTGAAGTAATAGAATTAGACGAATTTCCGTATATGAAGACAATTGAAATTACCAAAGGAGAGACCATAGGGGAGTATTTTTCCGATATAAATCAAGAAAAGGTACTCCTAATGGTTGATCACGATTCTAAAAAAATTTGGACCTTTAACGGGCTAAAAAGTTCGTTTAAAAAACAAATATACGGAGGAATATTAGCAAAAAAAATGCGGCAGCAGCTAAGATTATTTTATCGGGTTTATCCTCTTAATATCTACGACAAAAACGACCGAAAAGTCCAAGAAATACTTTCTAAATCAATTGGAGGGGTCCAAGCTAAACCTATTACGGAAAAAGATTTCGATAAACAGAAACATCATACAAATCTTTATCAAGATATTTCAATCATACCAAAGGTTAATGTTCCTAAAGCCATGGATTATATAGAAGATATCCCGAAACCGAATAATTATTTAAGGAAATTCTTTATCGTGGGTGGCTATGTCTTTACTGAACAAGAATTTACAGAATCTTTTGTGCAAGAAAAGAAAACTGTGAAGAAGCCAGTTAAACTCGGAAGGCTAAATAGGGGTTTTACTCTCTTCAATGATAAGATTCGTTACTCAACTCGTCTGATAGTGAAAGATAGGGTGGTTCAAGGTTTAGAAATTTATATTCACCAAGAAGATAGTGGAAAAATTGAAAAATTAGAATCTAAAGTTCCCGTATTTCCAGACGAAAGGTTTAATACGGAGAGGCAAATAGAACTATTATTCAACGCCTTAGACCTACCAGAGGATCTACCCCACGAAGATTGAATCTATTCTTTTTATATTGTGTCTTATCAAAGACTAATAAAAAATCACTTTAATTATCTTATAAGATGTCTCCTATATGAATTAGTTAATATAAATTATCGATTTAATTAATTAAAAGATCCATTCATCTACTAAAGAATTGAAATCTAATCAAAGGAATCGGGTAAAGTACTGTTATCTAAAGAATCTTTTTTGCCAATTTTGACTTATTTTCGATAATAATTTTAATTAAAATAAACTCTTTTTTAATAGAGATAATTAATTAAATAATATTATCTAAAAATTACATTATTTTAAATAAAAAAGGGTAAATGTGTTATTTATGGCTAAAAATGAATACTATGTTGGAGAAGCTTTAATCGGTGAAGCTCCCGACTTAGCTCACGTGGATTTGATTATTGGTTCCAAGGACGGACCTGTGGGCATTTCGTTCGCAAATAGTATTAGCACTCCTAGCATGGGGCACGGAGGATTATTGTCGTGTATTAGACCAAACTTAGTGTCAAAACCCTATACTTTAATCATTCCAAAGGTCACCATTTCAAAAATGGAAGAAGCTAATAAAATCTTTGGACCTGCTCAAGCGGCGGTAGCGAAAGGAGTAGCAGATGCAATCGAA
>WJKD01000473.1 GCA_014729315.1 Promethearchaeota archaeon
GATTAGAGGTTTATCTCGAAAACGAAGACATATTTAGATGGGAGAATCTTAATCCAAAGGATTTTATTCCTTATATTCAAGTGGAACCTAAGTGTATTTCGTTTGAAGGATTAGCCGGATATCATATTGAAGAAAATAACATTTTACTAAAGATGGAAAAAGAATTAAGTAAAAAGGATTTTACTAAAAGGCTCAATGAATTGTCTGCATTCATTTTGAATACTCACGCTTATATCGGTAAGGGGATTCCTCTACCTATTTATACATTTATAGAGGAAATAGGTCGAAATCCAATCTTAATCCCAAAAAGTTTCGAGATTATCAAACGAGGACAGGAAATGGGATTAGTTTACATGATTCGATTAGGCTACAACGGTCATTGTCCTTTTTTAAAAAATAGATCGTGTTCGATTCACGAAATCAAACCGAAAGCTTGTAGCCAATTTCCGCTAGACGAGGATGGGAACTTTAGAGAGGATGAAAATATCATAAAGATCTGTAAAAGCTTAAAGAACTTACACGAGAATAAAAAAAGGAAAAAAGGTAATTAAAAAAAGACCTTTTTGACGCGTTAAAGGATAAAGACTTTTTTAAGTTCTAAATAAACTGGGATTTCTATTTAAATTTCATGGAAAGCGGAGACAATGTCGCGGGCCTCCAAATTGCAATATCCTCAAATCCTAGTTCTTCCGCTTTGGTCTGTTCTCCGTTTAGTGTTCTAATTAGTTTGCTCCATAGATCGTCAGCAACTTCCTCAATAGATTGTCCTTCTGTGATAATTTTCGAGGCGTCAATATCGATATTACATTTCATCCAATCGCAAGTCTTTGGGTTTCCACAAATCTTGATCACCGGACTTACGGGATTTCCAGTAGGGCTACCTCTTCCTGTAGTCATTATAATGACTTGAGCACCTGCTGCAGCCAAACCAGTCATTGATTCTACGTCCAATCCGGGCTCTATCATTAACCATAAGCCTTTACCTTTCGGTGATTGGGAATAATCTACGATTCCTTCGATTTGAGCTTTTCCCGCTTTTGCAATCGTTCCTAATGATTTCTCTTCAATGGTCGTTAATCCTCCGTCTATATTTCCAGGAGTGGGTTGAATTCCTCTGAAATCAATGCCCATCTTCATCGTATTATCAAGGAATGTCTCTAAAGTATCTTTTATTTGGTTCGCAACCGATTCGTCTTTAGCTCGTGCTGCCAATAAATGTTCTCCTCCTACCCATTCGGTAAATTCTGGTAATATTGAAATTCCTCCTGCTTCGACTACTTTATCTGAAACTACACCTACAGCGGGATTTGCGCTAATCCCCGAGATAGAGTCTGAACCTCCGCATTCCAACCCCAAAACTAAATGTGATAAGTCAAACGGTTCTCGCTTTATCTCTGCTGCCTCTTCTGAAAATTTCTTAGCAAATTTTACACCCTTTTCAATCGCGGCTATTGTTCCACCTTCTATTTCTTGAACATCGAAAAATTCTACCGGACGCTTGGTTCTTTTGACACCTCTTCCTAGAAGTTTACTTTTTAGATTTTCGCATCCTAATCCGACTACAACAACGCCATATACATTTGGATTCGTAGCTAAACCAGTTAAGGTTCTCTGAGTATAACTAAAATCAGGGCCAAATTGTCCACAACCTAATGGGTGGGTTATAGCAACACTATTTTCAATTTTATTAGCAATTTGTTGAGCTACATGATTCACGCAGACTACTGAGGGTAAAATGACTATTTTATTCCTAATACCTACTTGTCCTTTTGGTCGTTCAAAACCCATGAATTCTTCACTCATCCTACAATCTCCTCCAAATAATGACTTGTTATATTGTGTGTATGAATCCAGTCTCCTCCTTCTATGTTTTCCGTCGCAATTCCTATTATTTGACCGTATTTAAAGATTTTCTCACCCTTGTTAATCGCTTTAAGAGCAAATTTATGTCCTAAAGGGATGTCTTGATTAATTGAGAGAAGTTTATCGTCTAATTGAACTTGCTCGCCCTTCGAAATATCCGCTAGTGTTGTTGCACAATTGTCCTTATCGCTCATAATTATGTATTTTTTTTTCATTGCATTACATCAACTTTATTATTATTTTTTAAAATTACTCTCATTCTCACAAAAATAAAGGAATGGCTTTAAGAGAGCAACTTATTCGTATTATAATTTAGTTGTGTCTATAATTAAAAATAAACTTATTTTTTTAATATAAATTTTATATTTCCCAATTAAAGATAATTTTTACTATAGTGCTGCTGTAAATGAACCAATCTTACACCGATATATACGGCAATACATATCGGATGAATAAATCTAAATAAATATGTCGCTAATATCTTAACATGCTTCACTAAAAAAATAATTAGTTTTAAATTATTTTAAGATCTAAATAAAAAATAGATATAATTAAAAAAATATTGTTAAAAATTACAATTAAAAATTAAATTAATTTAAGACAAAATTAACAAATGGAGAAAACAACAATGCCTAATGGATATTGTGGAAAAGTATTATGGGTAGATTTATCTGAAGGGAGTTTTACCGAAGAGGAACTGCCAGAGGAGATTTATAAAAAATATATTGGAGGTTACGGCTTAGGAACAAAATTGATTTACGAGAATATGCCGGCCAACACCGATCCGTTGAGTCCGGAGTCAGTTTTTGGATTCTTCCCTGCTTTATTATGCGGCACAATCGCTCCTTTAACTGGAAGATACATGTTAGCGGGTAAATCGCCGTTAACGGGAACGTGGGGAGACGCGAATTGCGGAGGATTTTTTGGACCTGAGATAAAAAAATGCGGATACGATGCTATATTACTTAAAGGAAAAGCTGACAAACCTACCTATATTTCGATTATTGATGGAAATAAACAACTTGAAGACGCATCTGAGATATGGGATCTTGATTGCGTGGAAACCGAAGAAAAACTTGGAGAAAAACACGGTTCTGTGAGAATTGCTAGTATCGGACAAGCTGGGGTCAACTTATCTCTGATTTCTGGAATAGTAAACGATAAAGGAAGAATTGCTGGTAGATCGGGCTTTGGAGCAATTATGGGTTCAAAAAATCTTAAGGCAATCGTGTTAAAGGGCAATACCAAAATTTCAGTGGCAGATAGTGATACCTTAAAGCAATTGACCCAAGACTACAATAAAAATATACGAGAAGCTGCTGCGGGCAGTATACAGCTCTGGCGAGATGTAGGCACTCCATGGCTGAATAATACAGCAATCATGCTTGGGGATGCGCCGATTAAGAATTGGTCCGGCGGGAAAGAAGACTTTCCTCCGGAAAAGCATAACAACATTTTGGGAACCGAAATCGTTAAATATAGAAAGAAAGAGTTTGGGTGTTTTGCATGTCCTGTTCAGTGTGGGGATATTCTAACAGTTCCAGAGGCTGGTCTTGAAGAGACGCATAAACCAGAATACGAGACTTGCGCTGTATTTTGCCACATGACGCTAAGCGACGATTTAGAAACTTTATTTAAAATAAACGAATTGTGTAATAGAGCAGGTATTGATACAATCTCGACAGGATCTTCCGTAGCATTTGCAATTGAATGTTTTGAAAATGATATTTTGACGAAAGACGATACTGACGGACTCGAATTAACTTGGGGAAATTCTGAGGCAATTTTAGAATTAGTCAAAAAAATTATAAATCGGGAAGGTATAGGCGATATTCTTGCTGATGGAACTAAGTATGCCTCTGAGAGAATAGGTAAGGGAAGTGAAAAATTCGCTATGAATGTTAGAGGACAAGATTTAGCTATGCATTCGCCCAAATATTATAAATCGTTAGGAATGACATATGCATTCGACCCTACACCGGGCAGACATACTGCGGCATGCCTCGATATGATGGTTGGCGGACCTATGGTTAAGCCCAACGGCTTATTCGAAGGTTTTGGGCTTCCTCGTAAATATAAAAGGTCAGGAGAAGATAGATACGAAGCAATGAAGTTAGTCGCTGGTCTCTGGCAAGCAACTAGTAGTCTCGGGCTATGTCAGTTTACCTATTTCTTTCAAAAATATCCTCTAATTGAGATTGTCAAAGCTGTTACTGGATGGGATACCAACATGGATGAAATAGTTGAGAACGGTCTTCGAATTCAGACATTAAGACAATCCTTTACCTTAAGAGAAGGTGTTTCCGTTATAGATAATAAATTACCTGAAAGGGCTGTAGGTGTGGATTATTTGGAAGATTATAAAGGGTATTGCGAGAAAATAGGATGGAATCCCGAAAATGGTTATCCTCTTAAAGAGACCTTACAAAATCTTGATTTAGACTTTGTAGTAGAAGATCTATATTAAGCAAAATACTCAATTTTTAATTTTTAACTTTTTTTTTTGATATTTGATACTCAATTCTCTGATAAATTAAATCAGAAATTTAGAAATAAGACAAAAATAATAAAAATAATTTAAAAAAAATAATAATTTTGTTTGAAAATTAGTAATCTGGAATCATATTTAACACAACATCCATAGCTTCAACGAACTTGTCGTTATCTTCAGGTGTGTGCTGGAAACTGGTAAACGCACGATTTCCGTATTTGGTGATAACCCCCTCAGACATCATAATAGTCGCTATGTTGTCAACACATTCTTTACGATACACTGCTTTGGCGATATTGTCTGCGTTGCGGATGTCCATACACAAGGGAGAGAAAGTTTCGTAATGTACGATTGATTTATAATTATATGCGAAATATGGACGATTATGTTCTTCATAGAGGTTGTTTAATTTTTTAACTAAGTCGTCAGCGGCTTTAGCAGCTTTTTCTATCACATTTTCTTGTTCGATAAATTTAATACCCCAGTATGTAGCAGCTACTGAAAGAGGATTTCCTCTAATAGTTCCACTGACAGACGCGTGCTTCCCTCCAACATCGATGTCGCCTGTTACAACATTCATTACGTCTGCTCGTCCCCCCACAGCTCCTGTAGAAGGATAACCTTGTGTAAGAATCTTGCCAAAAACCGTTAAATCTGGTTTGACATTGAAATATTTTTGAGCACCTCCAAGATCTAATCTGAATCCAGTAACCACTTCGTCAAAGATTAACAGTACTTCGTATTGATCGCATAATTCTCGCAATCTTTTGTTAAAGTCGGGTGGGACTGGAAGAGCGCCTGATTCCGCTCCTAAGGGTTCTACGAGTACTGCAGCCACTCCTTTTCTTTTTGCCGACCATTTTTTAAGATTCTCTTCTAAGGCTTCTAAGTCATTTGGAGGAAGTGAAATTGTATCTTTATAACATCCTCTTGGTATACCGTCTGACTCCATCGTTCCCGAAAAAGGAATATGGATGTCGACATTTAATTGATCAGACCAACCGTGGTAGGATCCTCCGAATTTTATAATTTTATCATTACCAGTAAAAACTCGGGCGATACGAATAGCAGCCATATCTGCTTCGGTACCTGATTGAAAATACATCATTCTTTCTATGGATGGGACGTGCTTCTGAATCGCTTTGATGGCCTTGTTTTCCCATACGCAATTCCAATATAAATCTGGGGACAGATCTTGAAGAACCTTAATAATTTCGTCTCTAAATGGAGGGTAATTGTGACCTAAAATGCACGCTCCAGCACTCATTAAATAATCAATATACTCGTTGTCGTCTACGTCCCATAATCTCGTACCAAGCGCTCGTTTCATCGTAACGACATATGGATCCTTTAGGGCCATCTGGTGTTGGCTCCCTCCTGGAATTAAATTACTTAATTCTTCAGCTAAAGGTTTCGATTTTGGTGTTTTTTCTCTGATTTTCTGGCGCACTTTCGCCAAATCTTCTTCTGAAAAACCTTTAACTTCTTGCTCTCTAATTACAGCAATTCTTTTTTGAATCTCTTCATATTCCATTTTTTTAATCTCTTGAAATTTTTTGCGTTTTATAACATTAAAAAAGAAAATAAATATATTTTTTTATAGAGAACTTCTAACCCGTAAATGCGAAGCTCGCTTTGTCACTACGTCGATAAGCATCGGTTTATCGCTTGTTAGTCCTTTCTGTAAAGCAGGCCTTAAGTCTTCTAATTCCTCGACTCTAATTGCGTCTAATCCCATACTATTCGCGATTTTTGCGTAGTTCAATTCATCGTATTCTCCAAGTATTCTGCTTTTTCTCGAAAAGAAATCTCTGACATTACCGAGGCTTGCATTATTGAATACAACGTAAAGCAACGGAACATTATATTGTTGAATGGTCGCATAATTATATAAAGCCATTAGCATTCCACCATCACCTACTATGCTGATAACTTTGCCTTTATCTTTCAGCATTTGTGCAGCAACCGCAGCACTTGG
This sequence comes from Promethearchaeota archaeon, assembly GCA_014729315.1. The sequence goes on from WJKD01000473.1 coordinate 6,333, forward strand.
GCTCCAAGCCATACCCGCAGCGCCACCTGGACCAATGACTTGGCCCGGTGCTCTTGATTTAAACATCGTCGAAAACCACAAACGATTATTTCCGGCATCTAAAACAATTAAGTCGTCGTCTCGGATTAATTCGTGTATTTCCTTTACAATTCTTTCTGGTTCTATTGGTGTGGAGTTTGAGTTATACCATTTACTTGTGAACCACTCGTAATCAGGGTTCTCCTTCATGGTCTTAACATCGTTAATTCTTTGTTGTACGTCGATACTTGGATTTTTAGCTTTGATCGCTTCTATGATGGATTGAAGTGCTAGTTTTGCATCCGATGTTACACCTAATTCAATCGGATATGTCCATCCAGCATTTCTTGGATCGATATCAATCTGGATAATTTTTTGTTCGTCGCAATTAATAAAATCTTTCGAACAACTATTTGTATTATCGGGTGCGAGGCAAGTACCAACAGCTAGTATCGTGTCTGCCATACCTACATATTCCGTCGCCAGCTTTTGTCCTCTACCTCCCATTACACCTAGCGCTAAATCGTGAATTTCAGGTATAACGCTTTTTCCCATATAACTTGTTGCGACGGGAACTCCTATAAGTTCAGCTAAAGCCCTAACCTCATCATAGGCTCCAGATACTCTAGAACCTCGTCCACATAGTAAAATAGGCTTTTCCGCATTAATTAACATATCAGCAATGGTCTCAGCGTCCTTTTTGCTAATTGTAGGGGGCCTTACTTTTAATAAACCCTTTGTAGGGTAGATTGGAGGATCGATAGCTTCAGGATCATCAATCATCCCTCCTAACGAAGACAATCGCGTCACTACAGCTGCAGGTCCAGGTCTTCCCGAAGTTGCGTGTTTTATTGCTAATTGAACTCCATAGACCACTTCTATTGGAGTAGTCGCGTAGGTCGTGAATTTGGTCATTGAACGAAATATATTTGGCAAATCCACAGATCCGTATTCTCCTGAACCACACTGATATGATCCTTGAAGATTCTTGTTGTCCCAGTCCGATACATCTGTAATTATAAGCATAGGAGAACCTGCAAGAAAAGCTTCTACAATTCCAAAGGCGCCATTCGTTCCGATCCATAAGCCTTGTCCTAGTAAAAGTCCTGGTTTTCCAGTAAGTCTACCGTACATATCAGCCATTGCTGAAGCTCCTCCTTCGTGTCGAGCGACTATTACATTCATCTCATCCTTTCTTTTGTGCAACCCTTCAATTAAAAATTGCGTGACGCCGCCAGGCAAACAAAAGGCATGATCTATTCCCGCTTCTATAATCGCATCAACGGTTAAATCTATTACTCTTGGCATGTTTTTAACCTTATTTATTTTTTTTTATTGATTATAATTAATTATTTCTAAATTAAATATATAAATATTTATCTTAGATTTTTATTAAATTTCTAGATTAATCTTTAATTTTTAATAGTGGTTGCTTTAAACCAACTAACATCAAATTTTTTTTAGTATTTTTTATATACGAGAACTGCTATGATCACGGCGGTTATAGAGCCGAATAATATGCTGCGAGCAGCAAAAATGTCAATAAACAAACAAAGGAAGTAAAAAACAAAAAAAAGATCCCACTCGCACGAAAATATGTGCGAGCATTGAGATATTATCTCACTCCCCGATCCAAGATCAATTTTTCTTTATTTTTCGCTGCGGATAAAATTTCTTTGAATATGTCGTTCCAAAAGGCAAGAGGCAAGAGGCAAGAGGCAAGAGATAAATTACCCATATAAGTCCCACAAGTTTAGGATAGCAAATTGTGAGCAGATATAATCTCACGAGTCAAACTATTAAAATAAGTCCAATTATACTAAAACTTGCTAATATACAATCAATCACCGCATTTCTGGTAATCATTCTAAATCTCTTTCCATTTTTTGAAATACTTCTTCTAAATGACTAATATTATATATGAACTCTCTCTTTAATAGATTTTTAGATTATAAAGTTAATCCCATACGATATATTAATAGAATGTGAGTTTGCGGAACCGAAATACTTAATTGCTAAGTTCAGTTCTTATTTGAAGTAAATTTAGTAATTTAAGTTTATTAATTCAACATTTCTTATATTTTTCTGAAAATTCAAATAGGAAAACTGAGTTTAATATTTTAGAAATGAATAAAAATAGAATGAATCCCGTCGAAGTATATATTGTCGCAAGAGACGCTGGTCTGTTGTTAAATAAATACTCAATCGTGAATTTCGAAGAGCACGTTAAGGATCAACTTATCTCGGGATTCTTAACGGCGTTAAATAATTTCGCACGAGAACTGGACTTTCCCGAAGGCGTTTCTCTAATCCGTTCTGGTACGCTGGAGGCTAGGTTCAGCCCAGGGAAGCGCGTTTTTTCAGTATTAATTATCGATTACCAAATGCCATTAGGATCATCAACTGAGGCAATACTTAGCGGCCTTGCTAGCGAAATTGTTCAAAAATTTGAAGAAATATATCAAGACGATTTAGAAAAGCAAACAAATTCTAATAAATATAGACCAAAGGCTTTCAAGGATTTCTGGAAAGAAATAGACAAAATCATAGACCAGTTTGGCGAACAATCGTACGAGTTATATCAGAAATTAGTTTTGATAGAAGCACTCTACGCAAAAGTCCCCCAAAAATGGTGTTTTCCCTTAATTGAACGAGTGGGAGGGGGTGAACGGGTTGATATTCTCAGCGAAATTCCCGAAATGTATCATCGCCCCTTAAAACAAGCAATAAAGAAAGTAAATTTATATAGCAAACCGGTTTGGGAAATTTTTGTAGTTCCTTTAATTGACCCCAATTCGATTTAATTCTAAAGATATTATTAATTGATTCTTAAGAATTAAGTTATTTTTTATCCCAAAAACCGTCAAATCGAGCTTCTTGAATCTCTCTCATCGGAAAAATAATCTGAAGCATGATGTATGGTCTTTCACTGAGTTGAGAGGTTTTATCTTTATTTTTTTCTCTTCTAAACTCTTCAAACTCTTGTAAAAATTCCATATATTTTTTAAAATAAAACTCAAATTCTTCTTCATCCAATGTTTCTATATAATAATTGACATGTTTTTTCAAGTAAAACTCTTCAAGGTTTTCCTTAGTTAGTTCGAGTGAATCCAACTTTCTATGAAGTTCTTGGTGATATGGGTTAAGATCGTCGAATATTTTTTTGATAATTTCTAATGTTTTTAAATCAGATTTTAAATCGTCTTTGAGGATTCCTGCGACGTCCTCAGGCGGGAGTTTCAAGAAATCGAATCCTAATCGAGTTGACTGAATAATATCAGGTTTTACGGAGTATATCTTCTTATTTTTTGGTCCAGGAGATTTCTCTTCTCTAATATTCAAAAGTCCCGCTTCTTCCAACTTGCCGAGATGCTTCGTGACCGTAGGCCAACTTTTCCCTAATTTTTTACAAAGATCGTTGATACTTTGTTCTTTATAAACCCAGAGAAGTATTAAAATTCTGATGCGTATCATTTTATTTAACGCTTCTACAATTTGGGTTTGAATCCTCAATTGTTCTTTCAATTGATCGATCTCTTTTTGACTTAAACTTCTATTATCTTCTGTCTTTTTTCCCATTTTAATCAGCAAATTTTTTATTGTTGAAATACAGAATTCAAGCTTTCGAAAATTTTACTCTTTTACTACTTTCTATTATTCTTTATTTTTTATTAATTTTCTAGATTAATTTTAAGAAGATGATCCTAATCCAATTGCTTGGTGTTTTAAATTAAAAAACTATTAAAGGTCACGTCAATTAATTAACCTAATTTTTAGTATTAAATTTTATATATAATTCTTTTTGAACTTTTAAATATAAGTTAATAAAAATATAAATTAAAAGTTTTGAATCATAAAATAATAAGGTTATTAAAGCTATGAGTGAAATTGAAGAAGTAAGGTATTCGAAATCGACGCATGTTAGTTACGGCATCGGAGGATTCTTGGATAATTTCTTTATAGCCGCGTTTACTGTGAGGATCATTGACTTTTACGAAAACGAGTTGCTCCTTGGAATCATTTATGTCGGAATTGCATTTGTCATTTTTGGATTTTGGAATATGGTAAACGACCCCATTCTTGGCTGGCTCTCCGATCGTAAGACAAGGTTTACGAAACGTTGGGGAAGGCGATTCCCCTGGTTTGCGATTGGAGCATTATCATATGCTTGGATATATCTCTTGATTTTTACCGTGCCCTTTACAGATCAAATAGGAATGTTTATCTGGCTCGTGATTATGATATGTATATTCGAATTATTGTTTTCTTTGTGGCAGATTAATTATCTTTCACTTTTCCCAGATAAATTTCGATCAGATAAAGAACGGACGAGCGTTGGTGCGTGGAATACAGTTTGGGGTCTTATTGGCATCGTTTTAGGGGTTATGATCCCTCCGCTTATTATCACATATGGAGATATTAGTTCCTACATAACGGCAGGGATAATCGTCACTTTATTAGGATTTATCCTAGCGATATTTTCTCTTCCTGGAATGAAGGAAGACGAGGAACTAAAAGAGAGACAATTGAAGCTACTCGAGAAGGCTGAAACGAAGGAATCGTTCTGGGTAATTATGAAGAGAGCGGTCACGGATAAGAATTTTATGGCGTATGTTCTCACCTACATGGGACATCTAGTTATGACTACGATGATGTTAGCGTCGCTTCCATATTGGAACAAATATATCGTAGGTTCTGACAATCCAGACAACGAGATAATAATGTCTGCGGGCTTTCTTGTAGCTGTGCTTTTGTCTGTTCCATTATGGAGCTATATCGGACGCAAATACGGGAATCGTAATGCCTTTCTTATGGGTACTCTATCAACAACCCTCCTCTTTATTCCATTGTTCTTCGTGAGTGATATTATATCTACAACGGTTGTTATTGGTTTAATAGGGGTTGGAATAGGCGCTATTTGGGTACTTATGTATCCTTGCTTTTCTGACGTAATCGATGATATCGTCATAAAGACCGACAAACGACAAGAAGGAGCTTATACAGGAATTCGAACATTTTTCGGAAGATTCTCAATCGTAATTCAAGCACTTGCTTTTGCTATAGTGCATCCCCTTACGGGTTACATTGCTGGCGCACCGCCTGGACAAAATTCACAAACACCTCTCGCCGAATTCGGCATTAGAATTCTTATGGCAGGATTTCCAATGTTATTTTATTTTATTGGATTCCTTCTAATTTGGAGAGTATATACCCTAGACCAAGCTTGCGTTGCGGAGAATAAAGAATTGCTCCAACAAAAATTACTCTAAATTCAATTTAAATTCTTTTTTATTTTTATTGTGTTTAATCATTTCATTTAGATTGTATTAATTTAGAATTGAATCGATTGAGTGAAAAAAGATATTAAAAGTATTCAGAAAAACAAAAAAATAAGAGGAAAAGATAATAAGGTAATAATTTTTTATAACGTAGCGATCACATCAATTTCAATCAAGAAATTATGGTATGGGATAATTAAGAAAAGGTGAGGATATTGAGGATTTTAGGTTTTTTTTGGTGGCTGGTGATGCTCTCCAAGTCGTCTTTTCGTCTAAAAGGATGACTCTAACAAACCAATCTTCATTTGAGGATTTAGGAGCGGAGAATATGGTACGGTATAATTAGCGGGTAAATGTAGCATTACGATTGAGATTGTGTCTGTTCGCTGGCGTTGCGGGGGTTGATCTCAATTCCGATGATGTCCAGAAGGTGTCGGGTGTTGCGAAGGAGGTCTACGTATTTAGAAATGGCTCCGCA
>WJKD01000474.1 GCA_014729315.1 Promethearchaeota archaeon
CAAAAAGATATTTTGGTTGTCAGCGGCGATGATATTTATGTGCGGGATTATCTCGAAAGTCAATCCATTCAGAAGCTTCGGGATTTTATTGGCAACCACAGTATGCTCATCATCGACGAGGCGCAATACATTAAAAAAATCTGTTTAAATTTGAAACTGATTGTCGATCACATCCCTGATATTAAAGTAATCGCCACCGGCTCTTCGTCTTTTGATCTTTCACGAGATATTGGCGAGCCACTCACCGGAAGAAAATATGTCCTCAAACTCTTTCCCCTGGCGCAATTGGAAATAGCGGCGATCGAGAAAAAGTCTCAAACAAACGCATTGTTGGAATCAAGATTAATCTATGGCTCCTACCCGAAAATCGTCACAATGCGCGATAATAAAATGCGGGAGGAATATCTGCGCGAATTGATCAGCTCTTATTTATTTAAGGACATTCTGGAATTGAAAGGAAGCCGCCAATCGGAAAAGCTGATCCGCCTGCTACAACTTCTGGCATTTCAAATCGGAAATGAGGTATCATTGAATGAACTTGGCTCTCAACTTGGGATGAGCAAAAACACAGTCGAGCGATATCTCGATTTATTGGAAAAAGTATTCGTAATTTACAAACGTTCCGGATTCAGCCGAAATTTGAGAAAGGAAATATCCAAAAATCATCGCTACTATTTTTACGATACCGGTATCCGGAATTCACTGATACAAAATATGAATCCACTTTCTGTTCGTGATGATGTTGGAAAACTCTGGGAAAATTATATTGTGACCGAACGGATGAAGCGACAGGAGTATCTGCGCCAGCAAACGGATTTCTATTTCTGGCGCACTTATGACAGGAAAGAGATCGACCTCATCGAAGAACGTACCGGAGCGCTTCATGGTTATGAAATGAAATGGAAGCCAACTCAGGTCAAACCACCGAAAGAATGGAAAACTGAATATCCGAATTCCACGTTTGAGGTGATTCATCCGGGGAATTATTTGGGATTTGTTTTATAGCTTAAAACATTAACTAATACTGATCTATTTCGTTATGCATATCTTTTGAATTAAAAAATCTACTTGAATTAATACTTTTAATTTATTATATTTAAATTAATGTGTGAAATTTATAAAGATTGGTTGCAGAATAATAATTAATCACAAGGAATTTAAAGAAAGCACATGAGGATATATCTTGATGCATGTTGCTTAAATAGACCTTTCGACGATCAGAGTCAGCACAGAATAAGATTAGAATCAGAAGCAGTGCTAATCACAATTGATTCAATTTATCGTAATAATTGGGAATGGGTTAGCAGTGAGGCATTGATAATTGAACTTGATAAAACACCAGATTTAGAAAAACGGAAATTTCTCCTGGAGTTATTAAACAATGCGAATACCACCGTAGAAATTAATGAGAATGAAATAAAACGAGCGATCGAAATTGAAAAGCTTGGCTTTAAATCCTTTGATGCCCTTCATATTTCGTGTGCAGAATCTGCTAATGTAGACATGTTTTTAACTACTGACAATAAATTATTAAAATTAGCAAAAAGAAAAAGCAATAAAATAAAAATAAGAATTGAAAATCCCATAAATTGGCTCATGGAGGTAATATAATGAACATTGACAATACGAACTTAAGTCAAATCCGTAGATTGGGAATTGAAATATTGAATCGGGAATTGGGACCTGTTGCGATGATTAGATTTTTTCAACAATATGAAAAAGGATACGGCAACTATTCCACAGAAAGGCACGAATGGATAGATAAAATTAGTATAGAAGAGATCGTTGAAGATGCGAAAAAATTAAGAGAAAATAATATAGATACACAGGATCATTGATTTGTCCTCCAGAGTTTTTCAAATCCTCTTTAACTTACATCTATGCAGCAGACAAAGCAAATGTATATCCCCTCATTCCCCAAATTCTTCATTTAACACTTGCATAATTAATTCTTTCTTCTTAATTTAATACGTAATAAAAACCCCTATAAACTTCAACGATACAAAACAGAGGAGTTCAATGCGAACATTTCTCTTTGTGTTAATAATCATCTTCTGCACTTA
>WJKD01000475.1 GCA_014729315.1 Promethearchaeota archaeon
ATATTGAATCAATTGAGTTTGACAAGCAATTACCTACCAACATTGTAAATAAAACTAAAGAGAGAATAAAAAATAAAGACATAAAGAACCCTGCACAATTTCTTTTTAAGTTGAGATACCCTACAGAAGCTATGGTTGCTTTGAATAGAAGGCAATTAAGAGAATTAAGAAAGGCTGGTTTCGAGTTTATATAAGAATTTCTAATAAATAAATAAAATTAGATATTTTACTTCTCAAAAATTTTGTTCCGACTAATCCCATAATAAATGCGAATTTTCTGAACAGTATAGAAATAAATTATTTTTCCGCTGCCTATAAAAACTTGAATACTATTTTGATAATCGGAGGTATTCATGGTGATGAAAAACCATGCGTGGATGGAACATTTTTATTAAAAGGGTACCTCAGTAATCCAGATAATCAACTAACCAAAAAAATTTTGAGAAACACTTCTATTATAATAGTACCAATACTTAATGTTGCTGGTTATCTTTCAAATGCTAGAAGCTGCCCAATGTTAAATGCTCAAATTAAATATAAAAACAATAATGTAATAATAAAAGATGACGAAAAAGGTATGTACAAATTTCCTCCTGGATGGCAAGATCCAAATCGTGGATGGGAAGAAAATCAAACCCTTGCTAGATTACATCTAAAGAAGCTCATTTCTGACTATAACCCAACATTTATCATCTTTAATCACGATTGGTCATTGCCTCAAGCAAGAGTAAAAATTTATGGAGAATCGTTAATATCCGAAAAACTCTCAAATGTCTCAAAAATTTTGGAAAGGATTTACCCTCCTCACAATGCATTCGGTCAACCTTGGAACTTCGTTCAATTATATTACGAAAAAGATAAAAATAATATGACGTTTAAAATATGGGAAAAATATAAAATACCTAATATTCTTACCGAGACATATTTTGTCGGGAAACAGTCACCCAAAATCCATCTTATAACCAACTAATTTCTAATAATTAAATTAACTGATTCAATGCAAAATGACGATTTATTAATCGAAACAATATTAAAAGAACACGAAATTCAAGACCAATGGTTTATGAAAGAGTTTTGATTGTTTTGGGAAATAATTACATTTTTAGTTAATATGCTTAAAATTGAGAAAAATCAATTATAAGACTTATATGATAGTTGAATATTAAATAGTCGAAAAGATATATTATGAGTAACAAATTAATAAAGAAGATGTATTATGAGCAACCAAAATTCGGACAATGAGAAAAAAGAAAATCCTTTCCTTAAAGGTTGGAACGATTTTACCTCGGGGTTAAAAAAAGGGTTTGAGGACTTTCAAAAAACACTAGAAGAGCAATCTAAAAAAAATCTGGAAAACTGGGAAGAGAGCAAACAGAAAGTCGGGAAATTCTTTAACAATGTTAAAGATGACTGGGAAGGTCAATTGAACGCATGGCAACAAGATATGGAGAGAATACAACTAGAAAACAAGGAACAATGGGAAGCGAAAAAACGCAAAATTGAGCAAGATTTTGAGAGATGGCAAGATCAGACACGGAAGGATTGGAAAGATGGAGTAAAATCTTGGAATAGAAGCGTGATTAAAGGAGCCTACATGTTCTTGATTGTTATGATCCCAATTATTATTGTGTTGGTTTTGGTCATCTGGGTAATCACGCAGTTCCTAAATCTTGTTCCAGGTTAATTGATTTACTTGATTCTGTAATAATTTGGATTGTTAATATTCTTTGATTTTGTTTTTGTTATTTTTTTATTGTAAATTCGATCAAATTCATATTTTATATTAAGAATCATAAAAGCTAAATTCCAAGTTTATTTACTTTAATTATTACACATATTCCATAGTAGGAAGCGCACTCCTAATGAGAACCTTTCCAACAGATATTAAAACAATCGTCTTGAAAGTAAGCACCCAAATGATCACTGATGGTGTTGCTGAAATCCATTGCGAGAAAATCCAAGCTTTTGTAAAAGAAGTGTCCGAATTGATACGCAAAGGTTATAAGGTCATTGTTGTGTCTAGTGGTGCGATTGGATGTGGGTTAGCAAAACTAGGCCTAAAAAAAAGACCAAAAGATTACAAAAAACTTCAAGCTTTAGCCTCTGTTGGACAGATTCGTCTGATGAGTATTTATCAGAGCGAATTCGATAAATATGGACTTCAGACAGGACAGATATTATTATCTGCCGACGATATGAAAGATTCCACGAGGAGAGCAAATGTTCGCAATACGCTTTCCGTGTTATTAGATAAAGGGATCGTCCCTATTATTAACGAAAATGATTCCGTAGCAATTGAAGAATTGAGCTACGGAGATAACGATAAATTATCAGCTTTAGTTTCTGTGCTGCTATTTGTGGATTTATTGATCATTTTAACCGATGTTGAGGGCTTATTCGATAAAAATCCAAAATTACACGAAAATAGCAAAATTATTTCAAATGTAAAAGAAATCAACAAAGATTTAGAAAAAGTAGTAGAGGATATAGACGAGGGTATAACATTTGGAGGAATGAAGTCAAAAATTAACGCAATAAAGAAACTAACCAACATTGGGATTCCCGCAATAGTAACTTCCTTCAACAACCAAAACATCTTAGAGCGTCTACTAAGCGGCGAAGAACTGGGAACCTACTTTGCGCCCCAAAAATAGTATTCTTTAAAATCAGAAAAATCGTAAAGCTACGACTTCCAAAACTCTTCAGGATTAAAATTGGAAGGCACCTTACTATAGGGGCAAGCAGCAATACACTTTGCGCAATCGGAGCTATATTCGACCCAACCTTCGTAACACTTCTCAACATCAACGTACCATTTTTTGGATCCCGGACTATTAGACTTACATCTCACATTATAGTTCCTAGATTTCTCAAAACTTATCGCGTCTTTTTCGCATGCCTCAGCACATTTTAAGCAATTCTCACACCTAGAATTAACCTCTTTAATGAACTCCACATCTGGATGATCTTCAACGAGAGGCATATTGGTCAGAACTTTGCATAAGCGAATTCTTGGTCCATATTCTTTAGTGATCAAAACCCCAATTCTTCCCAACGCACCCAAACCCGCATCAATAGCGAGTGGAACGCTTAGCGCAGTTCCATTAGCGCAAGGTAAAGCGATATATCCTAAGTTTCTAATAAACTGTGCCAGACAAGAAATTATAAAGCTTATTTTCGAGTAACCTAGTCCCGCCGCAGCAAATTCAATAAAATTTGGAGCACACGCTATACCATATTTATCCATTTCAATGGCTATAACGATCGCCTTATTTACGCCATCGGGCAGTTTAATTTCGGGAAATTCTAAATCCTCTTGTTTTTCATGTATTGAAGTTGAATAAAGTTCAACTTTATTACTGTAAACCCAGTTCGTGTCTAAATTAGTAATACCGACTTTAGAAGCTCCAAAAAATTTTGCAGCTTTTTTTGTATATTGTGTTATATCTTCTTTTGGAATTTCTTTTGGAGGTCTTTTCCTTACTTCTTCAGGGATATAATCTTGAGGATTATGTTCGGGAAAGTGTTCGAAGGCGAAAGACATATGCTTGTTAATTGTCCATGATGCCGCAGCTAAAGCGAGGTCCTTTCTTTCGAATCCTTCCTTATTGGAATCGACCAAACTCGTCATTCCTGTCCGCAAGGTCTTATGATAATGCTTAAATTCTGGATCATATAGGGACCTATATATACAATGATTCTGCTCAGGAAACCGCTGATAATTTTTTTTTTTCAATTCGTAAATTTCTGAGGCTTTTCTCAAATAGCATCTAACTCCTATTTTCCTTGGTCTAAGAGTAGATAAAATGGTATTGTAATAAGTATAGATTTGTCCAAAATAAAATTTCTTGTTATTGCAATTAAAAATATTTTAATCACATTTCTCCTAATTTAAATAGTTAGAATCAGACAAGATGTTGATTGGAGTAATGACAGATAGAAATATTCTATTTTTGATTCCCGAGTTTCCAAACATTGGAGAATATCAAAAATCGCTCTATCATAACGACATTCCTTTGGGAACGATTCAAATTGCTTCATATTTAAAGGAAAACGCAGATGTGAAATGTGATGTTATCGATCTTAGAATGGAAAACGATCAAAAATCGCATAGCTATTTAGCTTCTCTCGATAGTGAAAAATTTAGAATTCCTTTTGTAAAATTATTAGAGAAAAATGTTATTCAAGAATATCAAAATATTAGTATAAATTGTTATACGAGTTTCCAATATTTAATGACGGAATTAATGGCAAAGATCGTAAGGGAGGAATTTCCTGAAAAAAACATTATCGTTGGTGGTTATCATCCCTCGGGAGTGCCTGCTGATTTTACCTATAAGAATTCTCCTTACGATATAATCGTTCGTGGAGAGGCAGAGAAAGTTTTGCTTGATTTGTTTACTTCAAAAAAATTAGATTCTAAAATAAATTTTAAGAATCCACAGGTGATGCTAGCAGATAAAGTAATTGATATTAATGACTTACCCTTCCCTGACTTCGAGCTATATTTAAGAA
>WJKD01000476.1 GCA_014729315.1 Promethearchaeota archaeon
CTACCATTTTTTATAATGCAAGCATAAATAGAGGGAAAAGTCATTGAATAATTAAAGTTATTTTCGACGACGCCTTGCCATTTATAATAATTACCGGATGGATTTATAACTACTGATTCTAATTCAAGAATTTGATCCCATAGAATATCGTCCTCACCATCTTCGATATCGTACTCAATTTGAAAAGAAATGCTATCGAAATCAGTTTTATCAATAAATGTATATATAAACGAATATTTATAAGGAGAAATACCATTATAGCCATAAGATTCGTAATCTATGTAAGCATCATCCGTAAACACAAAATTACCATTATTGTATAAATTAAATCTCAATTTTACCCATTCCAGATATTTCCTTTCCTTATTTTTAAGTCTGGCAAAAACCTCATAGGAATTACCGCTGAATTCATAAACATAAAAATCAACCAAATCTAAATTATTGTCTAGCTCCACATCATTTTTGAAGTATATCGGATTATCAAGATCATTTTGTACGGATTGAAGCTTATACTTTATTTGAAGAATGTTTTGTTTGGCTCGAATCAAATTTGATTTTTGGATTGATGTAAGTTTTCCTTTTTCTGCCCTAATGTTATCGATGAGTTCATACTCGTTTTCAAGTTTTTGAGTTAAGCTGTCAATATTTTGCGCAGATAATATTGTAAAACTGCTGAGCATGAGCATAATAGAAAAAAATCTGATTATGTACAACATTTTGTTGTTCTCCTTTCTTATAAATTAAATTTAAAGCTATTTGCCCTAAAAATTTACATCAAATCCTTTTGAATAATAGAAGATCAATAGAATAATTGTTCAACTTCAATTTGAAACTCAATATAAGAAACGACATCACATCCGCTTCCATAGGAATACTGATTTTCTTTATTCAATACCTTAAGCATACATCTGTAGAAATATTCTTTTGATTTTTCGCAAAGTTTACAATAAGTTTTTCCTACCGTATCTTCTGGTGTGACAATCGCAATTCTATTTTCGTCTATGTAAACTTCAAAACTTCCTTTAAAATGATGTAATCCATTCGCACTGTAACCGTTTTCAGGATTTATGCGTCCACTTATTATGAAATCCTGGATAGAATTCGCACTATCTCGCTCAGTATGAAGAATGTATTCATTTTTGTTCCAATCATATAGGTCTTCTTTGAATATTTTCTTTAAGACGACGCTATTTAGAGCAAAATTCTTATTAATTTCGATAGCTAATGAATCCGCTAAATTAATTAGATTATCTTCCTCTCCAATTATCTTTGCACAGGATAACAAAGTACCGGTTTTGACATCAATAATTCTTGAATCAATCCTAATTTTATCATCTTTCTTTATAAAGTTACCCAAAATGATGGAAGTTGCTCCTAACCATTGTCCTATTTTGATTGCTTTCTCTTCATCAATCAACCCAGACTGTTCGATTTCAAAATTTTTTAGAGCGTTATCAATTTGTGCTCTTTCAATTATTTTATATTTATTGGAGTTACCAAGTTCGCTCATTAACATTTCTGGTAGACCATGTACAAAATTTGTGTATCTTTTCGAAAAAATTGAATAATCTGTAATGTCTTTGAAAGGTAGAACAGCAATCCTGTTATTTTGACAATAGGCTGACGAGCATAAAAATAAAACAATGCACACGTGGGCAATAATTGTGTAAAATATTTTCACTTTGCACTGTTTTATATACGAAGATTTAGGCTGAAAAATTAAATTACTCATAATATGCCGCCTTTGAAATGAAAGATTTAATATTCCCATGATGTTATTATATCTAAATAAATATGTTCTGAAAGAAGCTGTAAATCGCCAGAAAGAAATTTATGGGATATTCATTAAAGAACCAGGTAAATATTGCGTGCTTATGGAGAAGTTTGTAAAATTAATTTACCAATCAAAACTTAAAATGTCAACCAGAAAAATTAAAACTATTTTTTTTTACCATTATGTTGAAAAAAATCGGTGTGATAAAATTCGTAAGTTATCAAAACTTCAAAAATTAGAGGGAAAGAATCGGCTTACCAAATCAACCCTAAATCAATCCGGTAAACCGATACTCATTCTAAGCC
>WJKD01000007.1 GCA_014729315.1 Promethearchaeota archaeon
AAAGAATTAAAAAAAGAGGAAGAGCAATTAAAGAAAAAGAAAGAAAGACAAGAAATAGATGAGATTTCAAAAATGATAAGGGATGTAGCAAAAAAGAAGAAAAATAATAAGTAGTTTTATTTATCATCTGATTTTTTGAATTTAAAAATCTAGTTTATTATAATGTTTCTAAGACGAAATTAATTAGTTTTTCATTATTTAGGTAAATATAAAAATTTCAAAAACATTGATGTTTTAAGAAACTTTAACTAAGATTCTTATACACTTTTTATGAAAATAGGAGTTAATCATTATGAGGCATGAAGATCAAAATGATGATATTACTAAAAGTCGCATGTTTGCTCGCCAGCAATTAATAGATGGTTGGAATCAAGAAACACTAGAGAATAGTAGCGTATTAATCGCAGGTGTGGGGGCGTTAGGATGTGAAATCGCTAAGGATTTTGCTTTAATGGGTATAGGTAAGTTAGTTTTGATCGATTTAGACAAAATCGAAACTTCAAATTTATCCCGTCAAATGTTATTTCGGCCTGGCGACGAAGGACGGTATAAAGCAGAGGTCGCAGCAGAGAGATTAAAAGAAATGAACCCATACCTTGAAGTTGAGTTTTATAATAAAAAACTCCAAAATTTACCTTTATCTATTTACGATGATGTTGACGTAGTAATCATGGCTTTAGATAACTTCAACGCACGAATGGATTTAAATAAAATATGTTTACGCCTAAACAAACCGATTGTAGAAGGAGGAACAGTAGGTTTTGAAGGACATGTCCAAATAATAATTCCTGAAGGTTCAGGAATAGAATATGGTAATCGACAACAAGAAATCGATAAACTTGTAGAATATAAATTATGGGATATATCGGAAGAAGATTATCCCGACTATTACGAAGCTTTAAAAAAAATTGAGGGATTAGAAGAAAAGATCGAAGATCTTAAGAAAGAGCACATTTATCCCGTTCAAAAAGATATTCGAATAAAAATCGAACAAGAATTTGATGAGAAATATGCTGAAGATCTAATTGATGTAACTCCTTGTTATCGATGTATTGTGCCTGTGCCACCACCTGACGATAAATTAATTGCTGCTTGCACTTTGAAAGGTCTACCGCGTAATCGTAATCATTGTGTTATAAAAGCGGATGTGGATTTCGAGAAGACCTTTGGAAGAAAGCCCGATATGGAAAAGGACGAAGATGTTTTAAAACTTAAAGAAATCGCAAATGTAGAGTTAAAGAAGTTACGCGAACGAGTATTTCAAGAGAATGTTACGGATGAACAATTAAAAAAAATGAGCGAAACTGAAATAGAAATACTTAAAAATAATATTAAGGACACATTTGGTCCTAATTTTAAATTTGAAGAAATGGAAAATATTCTTGGGAACAAGATCGCAGCAATTCAAACGGTAAGTTCAATAATTTCGAGTATCGAATCTCAAGAGGCGTTAAAACTCCTTTTTCGGGTGAAAGGCAGAAACATAGGACCACCTATGTATCCACCCTATATTAATTATAATGGAGTATACGGTCAGTTTGATCCCCTTCCAATAACGAAAAGAAAAGCATGCTTGGCTTGTGGAAAAATAGAAGGGGAAGAAACCCTAAATCTCGCCGTTCCTTTTGATGCGGATGTCGAATACATATGGAAAGCCCTAAAAATAATTGAAATTCAGTTAGATCCAAACCAATGGATGATAATTAATCCGAGAAATAAAGAAATCATATGGGACCCAAATGCGAGCAATCCAATATTAAAAGATCCAAAAGCGAAACTTAAAGCAAACTTAAAGATAAACAGTAATGACATTATAGAAGCAACTCCAGTAGGTCCCCTACGAGAAAATTCTGAGATTAAAAAATATCATCTTATCATCACCTATATCTCCTCAATTTAAACTGGTAATTAATTCTTGATTCAAGCCTTAATTTCTTTAAGAGCTTAGTTCTGATATGCGATAAGCATTTTTTTTACGTTTTCCATAAGGATTAGTCCAACTAACTTTTTCTCTATATTTTGAAATTAGTTTTTGAACTTCAAATTTCACTTTGTTAGCTAAATCGTAAAATTCAGATTTATCGAGAGTTTCTTCGTAAAACTCCTCGAAATAGAGAGGTCTTCCAAAATGAATGATGAGTTTAAAAGGAAAGAGAATCGGTGCCATAACTTCCCTGTCCCATGGAGGGATTTTTTTAGGATTATATCTATTCGAATAGAACGGACTTGCTTTTACAAATCCTATCATCGCAGTAGGAATAACGGGAATTTTATATTTCAAATGAAGTTTAATAACACCGGGATAGAATTTCCACAATCTATACCCTTCGTAAAGGGCAGCTGAGTGACCTTCAGGCATAATTGCTATCAGCTCTCCTCGTTTTACTATCAGATCTACTAATTCGTATGATATTCCCGCTCCCATCATACTAATTGGGATGGGAGAAAACTTTTGCACCCACCTTGACCATAGATTATCACCCACGCACCATTTATCCCAATAACAAAGCCAGATTCTTTTTCGTTGAGGATTTGAAGTCTTAAAATGTTCCAAAGCGCTCATTAAACAAAAGTTATCTAAATCCCATGCTCCTGAATGATTAGGGGCGATTATTGCGCTCCCACTTATTGGTAAATTCTTAAATCCTCTAATTTCTAACCGATTATAATGTCGAATCCACCAAGGGAAAAATTTGCGTAGCAACTCAGAAAACCGTTTTACCATAGAAATGCCCTTTGATTTGTTAAATTTTCATGTGGTTCACATAGGAAATCAAATCTTCAATAAGGTAAGTATCTACGCCCGCATTTTTTCCCGCAATTAAATCCTTTTTCATATCTCCAATATATACCATTTGATCGTTAGAGACATTAAAATATCTCATAATCTTTATTAAACCCTCTGGCTCGGGTTTCCATCTTCTCACGTCTTCTCTTCCAATCTTAAAATCTATACGATCTTTTATTCCAACTAACTTTATTGATTCTTCAATCGCCTTTCTGGTGTTTAGCGAGAATACGGCAAGTTTAACATCTGATTCTACCTCAAAGTTTTCAATATTTTTGATAAAGTATATGGTTTCGTCAATTTTTTGGCTCTTGTTAAGTGTTTTTGTTTCGTGCTCTTCAATTATTTTAAAAAAATTTTCCAATTCTTTGGTATCGTTTTTTTCCACGATGTAACTTAAACAAGCTGAAATGCTATTAAAATGGCAAGATGTATCGTAAAGCTTAGAAAATCTTTTACTAAGAAGCTGTTTGAGTTTAACCCAATCCACCGCAAGATCGATAATAGTTCCATCTAAATCGAATACAATTACCTTTTTTCCTTTAAAATCAATCATAAATAATCAGAATAGACTTGTTTCAAAAATTGGCTATTTAACAATTCATAATTCTAATTAGAAATTAAAGTTTTAGAAAAGTGTTTCCGTATAGTTAGTTAAATTAAAAATTAAGGATGAGAAAATAAAATTGATAAGTGGAATTGAAGTTAGTCTAATCCATTGCGTACTTTTTTGTCCATTTCTTTGCTTTCGCTTCAAATTTTTTCTGACTTCGGAAATATTGTTCTCCGGCCTCGTGATTTAAAGGATCACCAGGATTAAAAAAGGGCGCTTCTACATGCATCATACCTTTCAATGCTTCAATAATATTTGTTAAAGTTTTCGACGGAGTCCAGCCGCTTGCGCCCGTGCTCGCGTCTACTTTACCCACTAAATCTGGATTAATTAGATCGAGGCATATGTTTAATTTACCCGGAGGAATTGAACTGTCTATGTTTGGATGCCACATTAAAGTTACAGCGTATACATAAGGTGGCTGGAAGGGATAATTTTCCGGAAATTTTACCTCAAATACAAATTTTCCTCCCTCGTAAGGAGTTCCTTTTTTACCGATTATCGTAAGGCGCAAATGATCAATACTTCTGCCCCATGGTTCTAGAATCACGCTATCATCGTCTTTATAGGCTTCAATAGCCTCAGAATAGTCTGTTTCTTCCCGCAACGCAATCTATACTCTTTATTTTAGTTATTTTTATACATTTTTAATAAAGTACTTAATTATAAAGTTTTTGATAAGAAAAGATTTATTCTTTTATCTTGGAATTCCTTATAATGCTATATTGGATAATACATCCTTTTTAACATTACTAAAGAACTTTACTTTTTCATTTTTGCTTTCCACAAGAAATAGTAAAAAATAAATTAATTCAATAATTGAACCATATATCAAAAGCAATTTTTCCACGCAACGGACCCCTCTTAGCTCAGTGGTAGAGCGTAAAAACGCCAAAAGCACTCGGCTGTAGAAGTTAATCGCGCATTGAGGCTGATTGTCAATGATAATGCGTCAGCAGCCACCGAGATGTCGCCAGTTCAATCCTGGCAGAGGGGACTTAGAAGCTAGAACAACAGAGCAAGAAGGAGAGCTCTCCTTCTTGCTCTCCCTTGTATGGGCTCATGATAAGCAAGACGCATATCGTTGAGCTACATTTTTTAGAATAAATAATCTTTTTATAGATTGAGATCAGTCTCTTTTCGATTTTGTTGTTGAGCAAGAACTTTGACGAGATTTGACTCTTCTTCGGACAAATAATCTAAATATCCTTCATTTTTTAAGAATTCTTGCACATTTTTATTCCCGCTAACATAACGTCGTGCAATTTCTTCTGTAAATGAGAAATATCATACTTTGTATATAATTTTCCTGAAGAACAAGATTATACACCCAAAAAATTATTAATTTATCAATTATTAACTTGAATATAACTAATGGCGATGTCTTTGACAAAAAGAAAAAGGAAACGCACAGCAGTAGTGGGTGCGGGCTGGTTTGGCAGAGCACACATCAGAAATTTTTACGAGTTATCTAATCTCGTAGCAGTGTGCGATAAGGACGAGCAAAAATTGGATATTGTTCGCCAAACGTACGAAGGAGTAAATTTCTACAACGATATAACCGATTTACTTAAAAACGAAGAAATTGACGCTGTAAGTATTGTAACCCAGCCAAAGAATATCCCATACATTGCTTCTCCGTTTGCTAAGGCGGGGATTGACATTTTAATGGAAAAACCAATGGCTCTGAAGCTTGAATATTTAAAAAAATTCCAAAATTACGACAATATACGAATTATGCCCGGCTTTATTG
>WJKD01000477.1 GCA_014729315.1 Promethearchaeota archaeon
AAATATAAGATTTACGAGAGGGAGTGAAAAAGCGAATAATTTGGTAATAAATGAATTAAAATTAAAATTGAGGCGAGAGGATTTACTAAAATTGAAGAAAATCACGATAATTATTTTCAGAAAAAAATTCACTTTACCTTTGAAATAAACGTAAAAAATGAAAGAAATTGTGTGGAAGACAGATTATAATCATTTTCAGCCTTGTTTTATTTCTCAGGAAAATATAATGGAATAGAAATTTAAATCATAGATAACAAAATTAAGAACCACCCAAATCATTCGGAAGATTACGATCCTTGGAAAATTACGACTATTATAAAAACTGATTTACTACCCTTCCAGAGACTTTCGGTGAGCTACAATCTCTTAAAAATTTAGACCTTAGTAAAAGCACATTGACATCTCTTCCCAAATCTTTTGCCAACCTCAATGGTGATATGATTTTATCTTGTGAGATCTGGAAGTTAAAAAAAGTCGGATATTTTCCAGTATCCAACATAATTTTTCCATCACGATCAAGAGACGCTATGTCTTTAAATAGCTTCAGCTTCTCTTTGGATAACGTTAATTCCTCGAAATTCAACGAGATTCCCTTTTCTTTTACTCAAACAATAAAATAGTTAGTATAACAAAATATAAAAAAATTAAGTAAAAAGTAAAAAAAATTTGAGAACATTTTTCTTCCATATCGGGAAGAAATACAAGATAAACATACAAAATCTTATTAATGTTTGTTTTTATGGAACTTTTCGAAGAATTGGTGCATCTGGTTTCAGATGAAGGTTATTTCTTGATACTCAGAACCTGATTCTGTATCAATTTCTAAATCTAAGTCTCTTACTTCTTTATTCAACCGAATTACGGCCTCTCTTACATCTTCTTTGTTTTTTGCTCCTGTACATACAATCTTTCCCGTAGAAAAGATGAGAAATACCGTTTTCGGGTCCTGCATACGATAAATCAAACCAGGGAATACTTCAGGTTCGTACATTGCGTATTCCATGACAATAGCAGCCATATTGAGGTCAATATTAATGTGTAAATCTCCGCTGGCAACAATGTTTTGAATGGCGATTTGGGGGTTTGAAACATTTATTCCAGCTTTTTTCACATTTTTAACTGCTTTTTTTACCACAAGATCAGCGTCTGCGGCTTTGCGCATTCCAGTTACAACCATCTTTCCAGTGGAAAAGATTAAGATGGTTGCTCGAGGCTTTTCAATCCTCATGATTAATCCCGGAAAGCGTTCTGGATTATATTCTACATCAGCATACTTTCGAGCAATTTGGTTCAGATCGATTTTTTCGACAATATCGACAGTAACGGTGGCAACTACATTTTCGATTTTGTAATCGGCTTCTAAGTCCTTTTCTTCCTTATCTTCTTCTTTTTGATTTTCTGCGACTGGCATTTTAACTCACGAATACTTATAAAAATTATATATCCTTTATAAAGCTCTTTTAATTTGATTATTATTTCTTGC
The DNA here is from genome assembly GCA_014729315.1 of Promethearchaeota archaeon. Next base: position 1,484 of record WJKD01000477.1, read on the forward strand.
GTAATTGATCATTAGATTAACGAAATCTCAATACCAAAAAAAGTAGCTTTATATATAATATTTTTATTAATAATAATTTGCTTTATAAATAAATATTTGCTTTATAAATAAAAAAAAGTCAAAAATATCAAATTTTTTCTCAATCCTATTTCTATCGCACTTGGGATTCTCCTAAGTATTTCGTAAATATGGGAATTAAATTAACGAGGAAGAATAAAAATTGAATGGAAAAAAATAAATTCCTTCGATATATTTAAAAATTTTTAGCTATTGTTAGTTATTCCTTATTAATTTTTTTCTCTAAAATCTTACTAAAAAGATAATAGGCTACGAAGATAGCTACTAGAACTCCCAGAATTATGAGGAGGAGATTGTTAAATAACGCAGCTTGAGCTTCAATCTGAGAATATGGCAAATCATCAAAATTAATAGGAGGTCTTATGCCTAATGACGCCCCCAACCATGAGTAAAAAAAAGCTCGAGGAACAGAACCAAGGAAGGTCCCAATAGAATACTTTTTTACATCCATATCGACTAAGCCTGAAGCGTACGAAATAGGATCAAACGCAATAAAGGGTAGAAAACGGGCTACAACGATCGCTCCCGTTCCGTATTTTTGAATGAGATTGTCGGCAACATTGAGAGCGCTTTCTCCAACGAATTTCTCTGCCAAGGGGCGACCTCCCCTCTTGCTAACATAAAAACATAATATTCCAGCAGCCATTGACCCAATAATCCCCATGATTCCACCAACGAAAAATCCCCAGATCATCCCCGCCGCAAGTAAGACGATTTCAGAGGGAATCGGAACGAGGAGTCCTTGTATAGCCATAATTGCAATGAAGAGAAATATCCCCCAAAAAGCTAACTGGTAAATTGGATTTACGAATAGTTCGACTACTAATCGATATAAGAATGTTTGATCAACGAAATAAATATAATAAAGCAAATAAAGAGACACGAGGAAGAGTGCTACAAATAAAATCATATAAGCAATAGTCTTTGCGTCAAAATTAGAGAAGTCCACTAAATTTTTGAAATACTCACGAGCTTTATCAGAAAAACTCTTTTTATCGTTCCGATCTCCATCTATTTCTTCATTAGATAATTCCTTTCGTATTGGTTGCTTATCTTCTTCTTGCTTTTCCATGAAATTCAACTTATCAAAATTTAGAGTAAAGATTAAGTAAATTAGATAATTTATTTTTCTATAAAAACTATGTTTTTTTATAAGGTTTCTAAATCATAATAAGTAAAATGAACAAACCATATATATTTGCTCATCGCGGAGCGATGGCATACTGTATTGAAAATACTATGGAATCTTTTCAAAAAGCAGTAGAAATGAGAGTAGGAATAGAAACCGACCTTCGTTTAACAAGAGACATGCGTCTTATTTGCTTTCACGATCCAGGATTTAAAATTGACGATCAATGGTATTTTATTAAAGACTTAACGTACGAAGAACTTAAAGATATAGAATTTGAAGATGGAAGAGAAGTGCCGACTTTTGAAGAAATTTTGAATGCTTTTAGATATTGTCCAAAGGAATTCCGATATAGTTGTGATATAGGAAATGCTAAAGTTGGTTATGCGGCGATTGATATAATAAAAAAATTCAATAACTTCCATCAAGTAGAAATTACCGATACGCGTTTATGGACTCTAAAAAAATTACGTAAATATAGTTTAAAAATTAAATTAATCCACACTATCCCATATCAAATTAAAGAAATTAACCAAGATACAATTAAATTTGATAAATTAAGAGATTACAATATAAACATATTAAATATAAAAAACGACAGAGCAACTAAAGAAAATTTCAAGGCTGTTGTAGATTATGGGTTCAAATGCTATGTATGGGGCGTCAACTCTAAAAATCGAATGAAAAAAGTTTTAAAACTTAGATATGATGAAGAATTTCCCAGAGCAATCTATACAAATTATCCCGATGTTTTAAAAAAGATAAGAGACAAGATATACGACTGAAAAAAAGAGAAATTTTTCTTTTAAATAATTTTACGTATTAAGTAAATATTAGGAGAAATTAAAATGAAAAAAATTTTTAAGGATGTCTATTTTTTAGGTAATTCTGGTTGCGCAGTATACCTTGTTGATTCAAGAGGCCAGAAAGATGGACTCGTATTAATAGACTGCGGAATGAGTCTAGATGTTATCAAAAACATTACCAAGATGAACTTGGATCCAAAAAACATAAAGCACTGCATTTTAACACATAGTCATATTGATCACATCGCTGCTTGCCACGAACTCTATAATTTCAACAAAAAGATTAATTTTTACGCTCACGAATTAGATGCCGAACCAATAGAAAAGAAAGGTTATGGCGATCGAACCGCAGCAAGTTGGTATGGAGTAAATTATAAACCTATTAAACTAGAAAAACGATTCAAATCAGAAGAAGAAATTTTACAGCTCGGAAAATACAAATTCACTATTCTTCACACGCCAGGGCACACGCCAGGTTCAATTGTAGTGCTCTTAAAAGTCGCTAATACAAAAATCTTGTTCGGACAAGATATCCATGGCCCATTTTATGAAAGTTTTGGTTCGAATTTAAAAGATTATCAGAAATCTATGGATAAACTCCTAAAATTAGAACCAGATATCTTATGTGAGGGACATTTTGGCATTATTGAACCAGTCGATAAAGTAAAGGAATATATCACCCGTTATAAAGAAATGAATAAACCTTAAAGACCAAAACAAGTTTTATTCTTTTACATCGCTCTTGGTTTGTTTATAAATGAGAAGCTACATAATTTAAAATAATTCATCTTTATAAATTGCTTATTTTTTGGTAAAGAATTAATTTCTTCTTAAACTCTTCAAATATCGATTTATTCCCATCCCAATTGAGAATATCTTCGATTTTGTAGAGTTCTTTAAACATTTTAACAAATATATCAAAAAACTTTCTAATCTTCTTAACGCTGATTTCGAGCCTTGATCTTCCCACCAGAATTAAATTTTCTCCCATAAAAGATAAACATGTATATTTACATTTTTCCATATTAAACGAGTGTAAGTCAGTCCCAGATAATTCCTTAGAAAAGTTTTTTATCGTAGAAACAAACCTTCCGAAATCTGTATTATCACGTTCGGTGTTTTCCGGAAATTCGAAAACAACTCTTCCATCCTTTAAGAATAGCCAAATCTGAGTAAGAGTCTCCCACATAGAAAGTATCTGATTTAATTCCTTTTTTATATTTTTTGTGAGTATTTTTTTAGATAAATTATTTATTAATCTTCGCTCTTCCCTAAAAGAATGACTTTATATGTCTTATAACCCAAGTTAATAACAATCACTACGAATAACGCACCAAAAACATATACGAAGGCTGTCATAACAGTCAGAAATTCGACCAGATTCAAAGCTACGAATATGATATTAAGAACATAACCAACTAGAAAAAATGCAATTAAAATTTGAATGATTAACCATTTTTTAATCAGTTTTGTTCCCGGAAAAAGTTCCTTTATTTTTTTAATAATGATAAGACTATATATAAACAATATAATGCCAATGATA
>WJKD01000478.1 GCA_014729315.1 Promethearchaeota archaeon
AGATATTGCAGCGGAGATATTAGAATCAATATTCCAAAAATATGACAAAAGTATCCCAATAATATGTCACCTTGATGGAGGATATCTCAAAGCTCTTGAAAGAGCGAACGAGCAGTTGAATCGGAAAGTATTTTATACAGAAATTGCAGATCATTTGACTTCTCGAGATTCACTTCGCTTTTTAGAAGGTTCAATTAGAGAAGCTCTTGATAATTCTTCTTTGGAAGGTTACTCGGGAGAGAACAACATCCTTTACAAAACTTGGGAGAGGAAAATATCAAAAATCGTTGATTACCAATTTGGAAAAGGTGAGGGAAGAAAACTAATAGGTGAAGGGATTAAAACCAGAAAAAATCATAGAATCAACCAAATAACTATTTTTGAAAAAAAATCAAACATAAAGTTAGGTACTCTTAAAAAAGAGACGGGAAATATTCAATTAACAATAGAAGGTGCGAGTAAATTAGTTCCATTTGATAGTAACGCAAAAATCATTGTTTTCGATGGCGATAAGATAAGGGGAAATACCTTATTCAGACCGGGGATTTTAGATTATTATTCAGAATTCTCACCGAAAGATTCAGTAATTATTTTAAATAGATCTCGGTCAAAAGTCGTTGCTGTTGGTCAAATGATCGTAGGTTCTCCATATATAAAAAACACACACAGAGGCAGAGTTGCTAAGATTTATGAAAAAATTAAATGAAGATCAGCACTCAGAGAGCTCCATTGCGAGGAAGGTTAAATGGCTCAGAGAGAAAGAGACGAAACACAAGAAAAAGATTGGAGATCAAGCCCTAGCAAAGCCCGTTGCTTTCTGGATTAAAGAAGATAGATTACTTCATGAAATTGGTAGAGAGTTTACTATTATTTTAAAAACAATAGGGTGTAGTTGGGCAAGAGGAGAGCTCGGCGGCTGCTCTATGTGCGGATATATTCGGGACGCAACATTATGCGAAATTCCGCAAAAGAAAATATTGACGCAATTTAACCACGCATTCAATAGTAAAAGAAGCGATATTGAAACTGACCAAGAAAATAATTATATAATGAAGATATTTAATTCGGGGAGCTTTTTTGATGATAAAGAAATTACAGAAGAAACTAGAGAATATGTTTATCAACATATAGCACAACGCAATCGTATTAAAGAATTTGTCGTTGAATCAAGACCAGAATATGTCAAAGAGAAGTCTCTTCGCGTTATGAAAGATCTTCTTGGAGAAAAACACATCGAGATTGGAATCGGCTTGGAATCTGCGGATGACCATGTACGAAATTGTTATATTAACAAAGGCTTTCAATACTCTGATTTTATGGAAGCTGTAGAGCTATGTAAAAAGAATGAGATTGGAGTGAGAGCGTATCTACTCTTTAAGCCCCCCTTTCTGAGCGAACAGAGTGCTATTGACGATTGCGTTAAATCCATTAAAAAGCTTATCGAATTAGAAATTGATACGATTTCGATTAATCCAGTGAATGTGCAAAGAGGGACATTGGTCGAATACCTGTGGTTCCAAAACCGATATCGCCCACCGTGGTATTACTCCCTTTTTGAATGTTTGAGAGAATCTCTCACACAGAAAGCCGTGAAAAAGGTGCGAGTAGTATCAGATCCATCTGGAGCGGGAACTAAACGAGGAATTCACAACTGTTTGAACCGAGATTGTACCATCAACATGCAAAAAGTTTTGCACGAATTTGTTTTGAACCAAGATATTTCTACGCTCTACGAAGAGCGGCTTAAAGAAATTGAATGCGATTGTAAAGTGAAATATCAACTTGAGATGAAATATAAATGAAATTTGTAATCTTTTTACTAACAATGCCTGTTTTAATTTTATCACAGAAATAATTCACCATGATGATGTGTGTTTTTCAATAAGTTGCCTTTTTGTCATTATGTGTTTTTACGCTAAATAATTTCAAAGAAAATGTGTTTTAAAATGGTGCGCTAATGACATACATGATAAATTTGGATAATAGACGGCGCCTATCCCTCATTTGATGTGTTTCTGAACTAGTTGTTAACTATATGGAGAAGCAGTCTATTATGAGATTCTAGGATCTTAATTTAGGATGAAAACAATTGGATAATAAGAATACAAAGACACTCAATATCAAGAACTTAAAATTCTTATATTTATCTAATGAAGATGTGTCAGAAAACAAAGAGAGTGGTTTTTTATATAAAATAGAAAAATAAAATGTATAAAGGAATCGCATTTTATAAACCAGAGAAGAAAAAAATTGAGTTAAAGAAAAGTATTTTAATATCAACTTAAATATGAAAGATCTATAGAATAAATAATGAGGATAATAAAATTTACACACGGTTTTGTCACCAATCATAGCAGCGATCATATGGTGATTGTCTTAGGGGTTAGAAAAGGGAAGGATTTACGAAAGGAGCTTGAAAAAATATGCGAGAAAAATCGTATACCAAAAAAGCTTATCCCCGATTTCGAAAAAGGTTTGGATTTATATAGTGGAGAAATAGACCATTTAATAGCCGAATATGATTTTTATTATAGCGAACCAAGTACATTAATCTATCAAGTTGATAATTATTATCAGATGCTACGAGACGAATTTAGGAACATGGTAAAACTGATCGAAAATATCCCTA
>WJKD01000479.1 GCA_014729315.1 Promethearchaeota archaeon
TGGTTGGCATTTCGATTACCTGGACAAAGTGGTATATGAAAGAAATATCAATTTTAAGGACAGCTATATATACACTTTTATTTTTAATGCCCCCAACATTAGGATCAGTCAGAGGATTTATTTTTATTACATCTTTTGTGTATATTGTATTTTTGATATTGAATCGATCAAAATTTGGAAAAATAAATTTTGCATATAAATTGCTAAGCCTGGGATTCTTGATAGTGATTTTAGCTTTTTCAATGCAGTTGCACGATAAATACATGATAGCTGCCGGTAGAGAACATAATGTAATTACTAATTTTATGGACTATGAAAATATTCTTCTATATGAAAGTGGTTACCAAAAATATAATGTAGTCGGCAGGTATGATTCGATACGGATTGCTGCTTATTTAATGAGCGAATCATTTTTAAGGAGTATTTTTGGATATGGAATTGGTGCGACACTATCAAAGGGAAATTTTGCAGAGAATGCCTTTTCAGATAGTTTTGGAGATAATATAGCGCAGACTCAAATTCCTAAAATTTTGATAGAAATTGGAGTAATCGGATCAATAATTATAATTTTCTTATTCTATAGGATATATCGCTATATAAAGCCTTTAAAAAATAGTTCTCCGGAACACCAGTTTTGGTTTTATCTTTTTCGGTTGTTGTTAATTTATATGATTATTTTATCATTCTATAGCCCTACTTTATCCTCTCCTGTATTTTCAGCCATAATCTGGATTTTTTCAGGAGTTGCTGTGAAGCTTCGGTATGGTTTGTCGCATTCAAATGGAAATAAAAATTATTAATAAAAATATGATTAACATATTACTTGCTGGGCCAGATATACAAAGAATAAGCGGAGGAGTCCAGCGACACATTAGAAATTTGCTTGATATTTTTGAAAATGTAGAAGACTTCAAATTACATCATTTTCAAATAGCGAATCCTCATTATAATCATGGTTGGGCTAAGAAAGCGTTTCTTGGTATCTCTAATATATGGTGTCTTATTACTATTTTGGCAACAAAAAAAATAGATATTGTTCATATTAATGCATCTGTAGATTTAAAATCATTTCTAAGGGATTCTTCTTTGGCTTTTTTCTCGAAAATTTTTCGCAAGAAGGTTATTTTACAAATTCATGGTGGATATTTAAGCCGAATCAATGGTCGCCAACTGATAATCGTAAAAAGTTTAGCTAAAATTTTATTTAAAATTTCTGATGTAGTTTTATTTTTAACTAAATTGCAGTATGATGAATTAAATGAATTCTTAGAGGACAAAAAAGTATATTTCGTTTCGAATTATGTGAATCACAATTCAAACGGCACTCAGTACGTAGATGATAGCAGTATAAGAAATTTTACAATACTTTTCTGTAGCCGGATTGAAAAAGAAAAAGGAGTGTATGAAATTTTACAAGTATTCGAATCGCTACTAAAAGAAAAAGGTAATTATTATTTAAAATTCATTGGTGGAGGAAGCGAGGTAGAAAAATTAAAGACATTAGTAGAAGAGAAAAATCTAAAGAATATCAAATTCTATGGCATTTTAGACGGAGCCGATAAATTCAAACACTTCGAATCAGCCGATGTATTTCTATTGCCATCTTATGCCGAGGCATTTCCTTATTCGATTCTGGAAGCCATGCAATATGGTTGTGCAATTGTAGCAAGTCCTGTTGGGGCACTGCCAGATATTATAAAAGACGAAAAGAATGGCTATTTAATTCCTAGTAGTAATATTGAAGAAATGGCAGCTAAAATATCATTACTACATGCAAATAAAAAATTGCTGAATAAAATGAAAATAAATAATATGGAAAAAATCTCAGATTTTTATAGCTTTCAAAATGGTTTGAAGATTTTTAAAGAAGTCTATGAATATGCATTTCACGATATTAATACTACCACAAATAAATCATAGGAATGGTAATTAATTCGATGGAAATTAATCTAGACAAAAATCAAGTCCAAAAAGTTCTTCTAAGTATAAAACGAAGCAATTTCCGCGGCTACGATCCGTATGATATTTTGAACAGTCCGTTCGTTTCAAATCATATTTCAGGGCATAAACCTGCTATTGCATTGACGCAGCTTAACCGGTTTTCTGCTATTAATTTTCGGAAGTTGTTGAAGATACACAAGGGCTATAATTCCAAAGGAATGGCGCTGATTCTTCATGCATTGCTGAATTTCGATCATGAAAAGTATCGTGACGAAATCGAATATATACGTGATTGGCTGATCCGGAATAAGAGCAGTGACTACAGTCAGTATTCCATCGGATTTACCTTTGATATTGCTTTAGATCATTATATTTCTAAAAAGGGAGATGCGTCGCTGGTTATCAGTCTGTTTGCGGTATATGCATTTATCGAATATTTCAGAAAAACGAATGACGAAAAAATACTGGAACATGTGAATTCGTTTCACGAATTAATCGAAGAGAA
>WJKD01000480.1 GCA_014729315.1 Promethearchaeota archaeon
AGTTAGTATTAAATTGTTATTTAATGAATTTAAGTAGATATTTAGGTCAATTTCTTAAAATAACGGCTCTTGATTGAATCATCGCTATTTCAGGATATTAAGGACAAACTTAGAAGAGAATTTGTATGATAATGAAAAGAGGTTTTATATTATTGAATTAATGATAAAATCTTGAATAGAAATAAAAAGGATCTACACGCAATTCGCTCTTATTGTTGAACCTATGTTATTTCACATAATTGTTGAGTATTATATTTGACGGCATTTAATCTTAGAAAGATGATTAGCCTTGATTTTTTTAGAAATTAATTCAAAATTACTTATAGATATGATTTGAAGCAAAACTATTATATCTTATATAGAGTATTTTATGGTTTTTTAATACGCAGAAAAAAAAGTTGAAAAAATTAGGTATTACATTTTTTTATGCTTTTTGTAGACTAAGAGGCTTATTATTCCAATTCCCATAAACATAAGGTAATAATGGCCGAAGGGAATGATGGGTTCGTCCTTATCATCATCATCATCGTCGTCGTCGGTTCCTCCAATCGGAGAAATTCCATCTGCTTCCGACGATTGGGTAATCTTTGTATACATTATTTCCATATCCAAGCCTCCAGAACCCCATACTCCAGGGGTATAATCTCCCCAGACCACATGAAGGTTATCTGAAGCGTCCACAGCAAAAGCGGGACGGAAACTATTGCCTGTATTCCATTCTTCTCCGTCTCCCCATTTATCGGAAATTACGGTCGCGTTTGACCAGCTAGAGTTAGTATAATATGCGTACATTATCTCGTAGTCAGAACTTCCACCGCCCCAAGGTCCCTCGGTATAGTCTTCCCAGACTACATGAATATTATCCGAAGTGTCAATGGTAATTGTGGGATCTCGGCTATTGCCTGTATTCCATTCTTCTCCGTCTCCCCATTTATCGGAAATTACGGTTGCGTTAGACCAGCTAGAGTTAGTATAATATGCGTACATTATCTCGGAGTCAGAACTTCCACCGCCCCAAGGCCCCTCAGTATCGTCTTCCCAGACTACATGAAGGTTATTATCACTATCAACCACTATATCGGGATGAACGCTCGTATCATTATTCCACCCCCAAATATCGGCGAACCCATCTGAGATTACCGTCGCATTTGACCAGCCAGAGCTGGTATAATTAGCATACATAATTTCCCAATCAGGGTATACACCGCCCCAAGGCCCTTCGGTCTCGTCTACCCAGACCACGTGTAAGTCATTATTGCTGTCCACGCCGATATCGGGATCTATGCTCTCACCAGTATTCCATGCCGTTTCGTCATCGGAAATCACCGTCGCATCAGACCATCCGGAGGCAGTGTAATTTACGTACATAATTTCGGTATCGGATCCCCAATCTCCGTTAGTTGTTTCCTCCCAGACCACATGAAGGTTATTTGAAGCGTCCACCGCAATAACGGGATCATAACTACTTAAAGTATTCCATCCCGTTTCGTCATCGGAAATCACCGTCGCATTAGACCAGCCAGAAGCTGAATAATTTGCATACATAATTTCTTTATCACCATCTCCCCCACCCCAGGATCCTTTAGTCGAATCCTGCCAAACTACATGAAGGTTATTATCACTATCAACCACTATATCGGGATAATCGCTCGTATCATTATTCCACCCCCAAATATCGGCGAACCCATCTGAGATTACACTAGCGTTTTCGTAATTTATTACCGATGACTCTAAACCAGAAATGAAAGCGTATTCAAGATTCTCTTGAGCTGGTTGATAAATAGCGGATTTGAAAGCTCTCTGAGAGTTGGCTCCATGTATAAAGAGAATTCCCGCAAAAAACATAAGAAATATAAATAAAGTGCTAAACTTTGAGATTTTTTGCATTTTTAATTTTTAAAAAGTTTTTTTTTAAATTTTGTATATATTTAAGGTCATGCCAAAAGCTACACTAAATGATAATAGATTCTTATATATAAATGCAAGAATGCATTAGGAAAAAAAACACAATAATCAATAAATTTCCTTAAGTAAATCACTAACTATTATCAATATCCGATCTCCAATCAATGCTTACAAATAGATGTCTATGTAATAGTACTTGATCCTCTTAGAGATACGAAATACAAAAATTATAATTCAATCAATTTTTATAATAATAGAGAATGTCGAAGAGAAAACAACAGTCTGAAGAGGAATTAGACGATGAAAGCGTTGAAAAGATTTTAGACGCTGTTTGGAAAAACTGGGAGTCAAGAAGGAGATGTGAAAAGACGCATGTTCCCAATTTTATTAAACAAAATAGAAATACTAAACGAAAAGATAAAGATTAATTTTCATATTCACAACTTTTCTCAGAATAAATTCTTTTTAAGCATAAAGAGAAATAATAAATGCAATCCTAATTTTTTGAAAATGCTATACATAAAAAATTTGGAAAGAGTTTGTTTAGTTGGAAGTTTACCGTAAACTGAAAATAAGAATTAGGGAATCTAAATGGTATGGAAACGGCGGATCTTGGGAGTTATTGTTAGGTTTAAGGTTGTACGTAATAATATTTATCATTATCTATCCGATTTTGTACTTATTTACTCAATTTAGAATTATTTCTACTACGGGAATTATCTTATTATGCTTTTCTGTGATTTGCATCTTAAGATATGTGTTTTTAGCGGAAGGTATTGGGAAAAAGCGCTTTTATAAGCTTTCTATATTTTTGTCTTGTGCGACATTCGTTAATTTTGTGTGTGGTTTGATTTTAAATATATTGTACTTCAATTTATTGAGAATTTATTACTCCTCTGGAGTGATCTTTATTAGCTCTCTTTATTTTTTAATTGTTATTTTTAAATTTCCTTTTAGTTCGTTAAAGTCGAGGTTTTATGATAGACTGAATTCTTTTTCAAAAAAATATAAGATAAATACATCTTTCTGGCATCTCAGAAAAAAATTTAGCAATGCTTGCGTGTATTGGCTAGTTTTATCATTTTCTATTCTAGTTATCCCCTATCCGATCTACATTCAGAGGTATTTCGAAAATAGCTATGTTTTCCGTCAAAATTCAAACCCCCGAAAAGAATTCGGAATATGGACATATGGAACTCCTTTTTCATATGACAATCATGATGAAAAATATTTTGCTGATAACGAAACTTTAGAAATGTTAGCGGAAAACGATATATATTTAATCTATGGGATGACAGAAAATAAGATTAAAGACAACGGAGAGAACTTAATCGAAAGGATAGGCCGTATCAAAGCCTTTGGAATCGAAACACATATCTCAATTCTACCCACCAGGTCAAAATTCGTAAACATTTGGACCTTTGAAAGACTAGTTGTAGAAAGTGAGCGTGTGATTGAGTTTCTTGATCAATATGGCCTCATAGGTGATCCGATCACTACGTTTGTGTACGATATGGAATCGATTCCGGAAGGATTTTTTCCCTATTACGAATTTAGTCATAAAAATATTGAAAAGCTTGACGAATATGCAAAGATCCAAGATAAGTTTGAAAAATTCAATAAAAAATTGAAAAACGAATATCAATTGGATGTTCGAATTTGTACTGAGTCCCAATTAGCAATTGATAAAAAAGATGACGACAACGATTTAGAGAGATTATTAGGTATTATGGAGGATAACGATGCCAAAATGAGTTACATGGTCTATCGGAGAAATAATTTAGGGCAAAATTTAATTTTGGACCATTGTCGATTATTAAAAGATGGCGATACGATAATTTTAAATGCGTGGAAAGATGTAGGCTATCTTTGCTGGAAAAACTTAGATTGCGCAATACAAGACGCTCGATTAGTCCTAGGATATCCTGATAAGCGATTCAGACTCGAAATCTGGGAGTTATCGTATTTTCTTCTCTCTTTTGGAAAGGATGGATTATTCGATTTTGTAGACGCGTTAAATATAGACAGCGAAGAATGGTCACCCGTCACAGTTTGGAATTTTTTTCCTTTTTCCTTCTTTTGGGACATGATGCTTATTGGTTTTTGTTTAAATGATCTTTATGGCCCAATATTTCGATTTACCTATCGTGCGTTTTAATCTATCTCTGATTTTTCTTTCTTGTGAATTTGTATATCTGAAAACTGATCTGAGTAATTAAAAATACCAATTACTATTTCTTGAGAATTAATATCATTCGCTTTTAATGGTAAGATATTTCATAAAATATTTGAGTTGATTAAGTTGATTATGAATGATTATTACTTTTTGAATCTTCTCTAATAATTTGTTTCTAAATCTCTTTAAATCCGCCGATTATTAATAATGATTTGGTAAAAAAATCAATAAGCTTTTTATAATTTAAAAGAAATTACTACAATTGCAGTTGTAATTAATTAAAAATATATTTAAACAAAAAATTAAAAATTAGAGATCGGAAATGGCACCAATAATTATTTATGTAGCAATTGTAGCGGGAATCATCAGTATTGTAATGGCAATCCTTTTTGCCAAAAAGGTGATGCAAGCAGATCCCGGAAACGAACGTATGGTGGAAGTTGCTGGCTATATTGAATCGGGAGCCAATACATTTATCAGACGACAATATGTTACGCTTACGATATTTATAATAGTATTATCTATAGCGTTATTATTTTTACCATCTCCATTAGAAACTGGAGATAGAAAGCGATTTATCTATGGCGCATTAAATTGGGAGCAAAGTATTGCTTATGTCGTAGGATCTGTGGCTTCGATGTGTGCCGGCTGGTTGGGAATGAAAGTAGGTGTAAAAGCCAATACTAGATCGGCTCAAGGATGTACGAGAGGCTCAAAAGAAGGTTTTGACGTTGCTTTCTTTGGAGGCGCAGTTATGGGTTTAGCAGTCGTAGGAACCGCTCTCATTGGCGTTTCTGTACTATACCTTATCTTTGTCTCTCCGCTGGTTATATTAGGCTTCAGTTTTGGAGCAAGTAGCGTTGCCCTATTCATGAAATGCGGCGGTGGCATCTACACAAAAACTGCAGATGTTGGCGCTGATTTAGTAGGTAAGGCTGAATATAAGTTGCCCGAAGATGATCCTCGAAATCCTGCTTCTATTGCTGATAATGTAGGAGATAATGTTGGAGATATCGCAGGAATGGGAAGCGATCTATTCGACTCGTACGTTGCGTCTATTGTAGCAGCAATGCTTCTAGCGGCTGCTCTAGTAATAGGCAGTGCGCAGCCTGTGTTTGTTGTTTTGCCGATAGTATTATGCGGTGTAGGTTTGCTCGCTTCTTTACTTGGAATCTTCATCATTAAGTGGTTTGGATCTGACGATCCCGGAAAATCATTGAACGCCGGAACGTATATATCTACTCTGTTCTATGCTGGATTGGCATATATTCTTATTCTCGTCATGACTATTCAATATCCTGCCTACGCTGGGAAGCTTTATAGAAATTATATCGCTACAGTGGTAGGTTTAGCGAGCGGTATTGTAATCGGATTTACGAGCGACTACTATACTCGGGAAGACAAGAAGCCTACTAAAGAAATTGCGAATGCTGCAACTCAAGGAGATGCGGTTGTAATCCTTTCTGGATTTTCGTATGGTTTAATTAGCGTGGCTGCTCCTGCTGTAGGTATTGTAATTGCTATGGCGATTGCTTATATCCTTGACGGTGTTTTTGGAGTTGCAATGGCAGCCGTGGGTATGCTAGCTATTGTAGGAACTATTGTATCTAACGATGCATACGGACCTATCGTGGACAATGCTCGAGGTATAGCCGAACAAGGCGAACTTGGTGAGGATGTTATTCGAACAGCGGACAAATTAGATATGGCAGGGAATACAGCAAAGGCAATAACAAAAGGATTCGCTATCGGAGCTGCAAATCTCACCGTCTTAGCTCTCTTATTCTCATATTCAGAAGAAGCTGGAATTGAGCTTATTGACTTAATTTCAGTAAGAGTGCTTATAGGAGCATTTATCGGCGTAGTGGCACCTGCAATATTCTCTGCATTATTAATCATGTCTGTACAAAGGAATGCAGGCCTCATGGTTGAAGAGATAAGAAGACAATTTGAAGAGAATCCTAAAATCCTTACAGGAGAAGAACCGGCAGACTTTAATAGATGTATCGATATTGCAACGAAGGGTGCATTGAGGGAATTAGTCTTACCAAGCATCATCTCAATACTTATACCAATCTTGGTGGGAATAGTTTTTGGCGTTGCGGCCCTTGGAGCTTTTCTAGCAGGAGCAATCCTCTCTGGATTCGTGTTTGCTATCTTTATGAGTAATTCAGGCGGTAGTTGGGATAATGCAAAGAAATACATTGAAGACGGAGCCTTAGGCGGTAAAGGAACAGACGCACACAAGGCTTCAATTACAGGAGATACGGTTGGAGATCCCTTCAAGGACACAGCAGGTCCCAGTATCAATACGCTATTAGTAGTGATGTCGTTAACAGCGTCAATCTTTATGGGGCTTCTTTTAATTTTCAATGGAGGAGCGGGACTGATCTCAGTCTTCCTTTAAAGAAAATATATTAAACAAAAAATCGACAAAATTTTATCTATTTTTTTTATTTTAAACGTTTCTTATTCTGATTTAATTCTATAATACCCCATATAAACTTTTAAATACTTAAAATACCTTATCATTCATGAGAAATGAAATTGGTGGGCTAACGGTGGATTTTTATATCTACTGAGGAACCTCGCCTCATACTCCAAGCAAGAGCGGATAACCGTTACGGTGAAAACCGTATTTTAACAACAGAAACGGCACTACCTTCGTGCGTATATCAAGGATTTGGATATAAGCCAAAGAGATTGTGCGAAGGGATGGTTGGAACGAGTTAAAATCTTGATGCAAGGCCAAATGAAAGCGATGAGGGACTTGGAGCGAGCTTTAGGTAGGCCGCTTAGTTTGATGCTCACATCTATGGTCTGGTGACAGATATAGAACAAAAGGGCGGGTATAGATTTCAGTTCTCACATTATCTTTCTTTTTTTCCTAAAGAGAATTTAGCATTTATCAGATTGATTCTTAAATATGAAAAAAGAAAATGAAATTAGTTTTAAGCTTAATTCTTATTTCTTAGAAACCAAATTCGCAAAATAACGAAAGCTCCTGTCGTAACTTCTTTCTGCTTCTTTAGATATTTTAGCAAAAACACATCCGGGTAGTTCATTGTTTCTAAGGTGATATTGTAAACATTCACAGCATTTTCCTCTTCTTTTGCAACTGTTATAGGTGCACGCGCAATTTTTTTCAAGTTCGCTTTGATTGCATTCTGTCATTTATTCAAAACCTCATTTTCACATCTATGATAATAGCTCATCTTTAAATATTATATTTAAGTCAAACCATAAAACTTTTCCAATACAATAATGTATATTTCGTGTAAAATGAAGACTAGCAACTATTTTATTGATTAAAAAAAATAGTTAATACAAAAAATATTATAAGAATATATCGAAATAATTTTAAAAAAGTGATCGAAATGGCGTTAACCCTTGCAGAAATATTTCAAGGAAGTTTTAATCTCATCTTTGTCATTATTTCCATAATCGTTGGAATTAAAATAATGACAAAATATGTAGAAAATAAGAATAGCGATTTTATTCTAGTAGGAATTACATGGATTGGAATTTCAACACCTTGGATGCATGGAGCAATAGCGTTTGTGCTATTGTTTTTTAATATTATCTTAATGGAGGAAATAAGATTTATCATAGGTTATGTTTTTATTCCGGTTATTACCGTCTTGTGGTTACATGTATTTACAAACTTCCTCCATAAAGAGAAGAAAAAGCTAATTCTCCTCCTTTATGCTATCATCTGTCTTGTCTGTGAAATCTTATTCTTTACATTTCTTGTCACAAACCGCGTTGCTTTAATCGGATATTTTGAGAGGACTTTCTCAGCAGTATATAGACCTTTCGTAAGATTTACTCTACTCTTCTTTTTAGCCACCGCACTCATAACATTTCTATTATTTGCAAAACAATCACTTAAGTCTGGAGATGCAGAAGTCAGATTAAAGGGGAAGTTTTTAATCGTTGCGTTCTTAACTTATGTAGCATGTGCTATCTTAGATTCGTTTTTCTTATTCGATCCGGTGACGGTCGTTTTAGTCAGGTTATTTTTAATCTCCAGCGCAATCGAATTTTATTTTGGATGGATTATGCCCGATTGGTTAAAACGGAGATTAAGCAAATAAAAGATTTTATTTTTTAACTCATTTTTTATTTTGTTTCTTTTCTTTAACGACAAAATTCTTTATTAAAATGCGGAAATCTGTTAAATAAAACCACCATGGAATAATCAAGAATCGTGCTCCAAAGGCTGGATAATTTTATTCAAGAAGAAATTGAATCTCCTATGCTCACAAAAGAAATTATTGAGAGAATCAAAAAGAGTTTGATTGACGCCTCTTTAGCTAATCCAGAAAAATCAGATTATGAGCTTATTTATGGATTAAAAATAAATCTATTACTCTTAAGAGGATTAAAGTGATTATTCTTGATACCAATTTTCTATTTGCCTTTAAATCTAAAAGGGATAAAAATCCTGTTAGAGCAAAAGAAATTTTAGAAAAGTTGCTTTATGATTCCCGGGATCTTAAAATTACTTCGTTTTTTGTTTTAATTGAAACATTTACACTTGCAATTTCAAGATTAATAGCAATACTAAGTATTTGAACTATTATTATGAATTATTTTAGAGGGAATGAAATCTTTTTAAAGATAATTGATATTGAGAGGGGGCAATAGAAAAAAAGATATAGAACATGGCTAAAATACTGAAGTCAAAAAAGCCAAATAAATATCGTAGATGCGGGTTTAATTTATTATTATATAAAAAATGCGATGCTAAGTATTTTGTTTCGCTTGATTTACATTTTGATAATATTTTAAATTGAACATATTAAAGTGAAATTTTTAATAGCATATCATAACAATTTTTTATCCAGAATTTAGATTTCGTGAAGAATTAACATTATATAAGAAAAAATCAGATTATATTATATGCAAAACGAAATAACTAAACCTTCCAACTTATTATTCGAGAACGGCGAATTAATACAGAAAGGATGGGCTCGAAAGCTTATACTTGATTATAATCCAGAGGACATTGATGCAGGATCCTTAAGGATTAAAGAATGGGATTATTACGCTGTTTTGAATCAAAAAGAAGGGTATGGAATAACATTTACAGTGGCTGATTTGGGATTTGCGGGTTTAATTGCGGTAGTCTGGCTAGATTTTAGAAAAAGAATTTTTATTCCGGACGAGGTGATGCCTCTCTTTACGAGAGGAAGATTCAACTTGCCAAAGTCTTCTATGAAAGGTGATATTGAACTTGACGAAAAAGGAGTATCATTAGAATTCCTAAAAAAATCAGATACACGAATACTCAAGTTTGATTTTCCCGAATTTAACGACGGTGAGGGGATAAAAGCTGATTTAAGGTTAAAACAAGACCCAAATATGGATACAATGGTTATAGCCACTCCCTGGAAGAAAAAACCAACTCGTTTTTATTATAATCAAAAAATAAATTGTATGCCCTCTAAAGGAACTGTTCAAAAGGGAAACGATACCTTCAAATTTAATGGAGACGACGATTTGAGTTATGGTGTATTAGATTGGGGAAGAGGAGTATGGACCAGAAAGAACAGATGGTATTGGGGGTCCGCATCAAGTAAGTTTGAGGATGGTCCGAGGTTTGGATGGAATCTAGGATATGGATTCAGTGATCGTTCCTATGCGAGCGAAAATTTAATATTTTACGATGGAATTGGTCATAAACTAGACGAGGTCACTTTCCATTACGATGTGAACGACTATATGAAATCTTGGAAAATCACTAGCAATGACGGAAGATTTGAAATGATGATGGAACCTGTTATCGATAGGAACTCTAAAACAAATCTTCTACTCATTAAGAGCGTGCAGCATCAAGTTTTTGGATATTTCTCTGGGTTTTTTATTCTTGACGACGGCAGAAAAATTAATGTGGAAAATGTCTTGGGTTTTGCTGAAGATGTTTATAATAAATGGTAAGTTCAAACATAAGAAAGAAAAAAAAATCTAGAAATAGAAAGAGTATAAATTCGATTTTAATTCGCCTTTTTCCATGATGTTTCACATCAATTTTTTTACAATATTCTGGATATCAGCGGGTAGGAAAATCACAATTTTTTGAGAGGGATCTTGAGAAATATCTCTTACTGTCTGGAGTGTTCTAAGATGTAGAGCTCCGGGACTTTTTGCTAAAAGTTCAGCAGCCTTCTGGAGGTTTAGCGCAGCTTCACGCTCACCCTCTGCTCCGATGATCGCCGCTCTTTTCTCTCGTTCCGCCTCTGCTTGTGCTGCCATTGCTCTCTTCAGATCTGAGGGAAGCTCTATTTCTTGTATTTTAATGCTTTTAATATCAATCCCCCATTCGCTGGTTTCGGAATCAACAATTTTTCGAATATCTGTTGCAATTGCCTCTCTTTCAGTTAATATCTCGTCCAATTCCATACTCCCCAATACATCTCTAAGAGCTGCTTGCGTATATTGACTGACCGCAAACTTATAGTTCTCTATTTTTATCACAGCATCTTCTGGGCGTTCCACACGGAAGTAAACGACCGTGTTCATGTTAACTGGAATGTTGTCTTTTGTTATAACTTCCTGCCGCGGGATATCTTGCGTTATAATTCTCAAATCTACAATGCGCGATTTCTCGATAAAAGGCAGCACGAAAGATACTCCAGGACCAACAGTTCTTTTATATTTTCCTAAGCGGAAGACTACTAGTCTCTGATATTCGACAATTACTTTTACACCACTCAATAACCAAATTACAATGATAATTCCGACGATGACTATTAAAACTAGAATTCCAATGATTTCAATAAGTTGGATTAACAAATTATTTGCACCTTTTTATTTTGACTTAAATTAAGATAATTGAATAGATAATAATTCTTTTGAGAATAAAAGCCTATTTTTTAGAAATTAAAATCTGAAGGTATATGAACAATTAAAAAAATTATTACGAAAAATGGAACTACACCTTTAAATATAGAATAAACCTTTTCTAATGATGACCGTCAATGTGAATAGATTTTCCTAAAAAGAAAAAGTATTTGGAGTTGTAAAAAATAACAACAATTTTAAATATAACCTTTTTCACTAAAGATAAAAACAATAAAACAGAAAATTGTGAAAATTAAGATATGTTTGAAGTAACTGGTTTCAATCTTCAATTTACTTATAATTTAGCAAACAACTATAACCCAGAGAAAATCGACGCTGTAAAAGATAAAATAAGCTTAGATTTTGAAAATGTTAAACCTCAAGAATTTTATGACGCTAATGATGTTTTACTTTTATTGAATGAGTTTTCTCCTGCGGCTAAAGAAGTAATAGGTAAACAAGTTTATCCTTCCTTAAATAAAATAACGGGTGCTTTTGGTAATGAGAAGGATCCAATTAAACTTTTTAAAACTCTTCCTGTTGCCTATTTAGAAAATAATAGAGACAGCGATGGCGGAGAGGTTGGTAATTGGCATTCTTTCAAAGTTATTGATAATGGAAAAATCGAGATTCAAGATAATACAAAGTGGCCGATTGATTTTAATAGGGGTATTTTAATAGGTATATTAAATTTTGTAGGCATAAGGGGAAATATAAGAGCTCAAACTGAAAAGATTGGAGAAAAAGATGGACTACCTAATCACTTACATACAGTAGTCTGGACTTAAAATTTTTTATTCCTTTTTTTTATTCACTTTTTTAGAAACTTATTTTAGACAAATTTAGAACTAATATTTTATATATTTTGTTTTTTGACCAAAAATTGTTATATCAAAATTAGTAGAAAAATAACCAAAATAATACTTATTCTATTAAACTAAATGTGCCATCATCAGCTCCACACTCTGGACATTCTTCGGGAATATCTTCTAGATCGAACTCAGCGCCACATTTATCACATTTCCAAGTAATTTATATCCCCTTTTAATATTTGATCATGATTTTGACTAAACAAATAAAATAAAAAACATTTGGTTTTAAAATTTTTGTTAATTGTTTCGTCTTTTTATAAATTACTCAATGCTCAAAATAATTCCTAAACCCAAACTAACAAATTTAATATTTATATGTATAAAAAACAAAAAACAAGGAACATTATCGATGTTTATTTTTATTCTGCGGGTGATACACTTATAGTCTTAGAGCTAGCAGATTCTTCGAATCTTGTTATTAATTGAGCAGATTCTATTGGTTTGGAATGAAGTAATTTTATCTCATCGTTAGATAGCTTTATCTCAGCTGCTCGAGCGTTTTCCTTAAGGTGGTTTATATGAAATGCTTTTGGGATTGTAATTACATTTTTATGATTTATCAGCCAAGCAATTGCAATTTGTTGGATAGTTGCGTTATGGTTTTTGGCAACTTGTTCAAGCTTTTTTCTGAGAGCCCCTTCTAAATCGTTGTAACCTTTATGACCTAGCGGACTGTAGGCAGTCATTATGACATTCTTCTTTTGATAAAAGGGTAGGGATTCGTACAAATGTTCTTGCTCGGTTAGGTTTGCGCTAAGCTGATTATTGATTAATTCTGTATTTTTAAGATATTCTTGACCTTTTTTGAACTGTTCAACAGAAAAATTGCTTACACCTATATATCTAGTTTTTCCATTCTGGAGAAGATCTTCTAATACATTCATTTGCTTTTCAATAGAAATTAAAAAACTTGGCCAATGTATCAAATACAAATCAAAGTGTTCAATATTTAACCTCTTTAAGCTTTTATCAGCTGCTTTTTTCATACTTTTTTTTCTAAAGTGAATAGGAAATATTTTGCTTGTAATGAAAAGATCATCTCTATCATATTCTGAGATAACTTCACCAACAACTTGTTCTGCCTTACCCCAACCGTAAAATTCAGCCGTGTCAATGTGCGTCATTCCTAATTGAATTCCTTTTCTTAAAGAGTCTTTCCATTGTTCGTAATAATCTTTATCTTTAAAGAATCTACTAATGCCCCATGTTCCTTGTCCTAATACGGATATCTTTTCCTTAGTATTTGCTAATTGTATTTTTCTCATACTTAATGTACTTTTAAGAACACACTAAAACCTATTTTCTATAAAGTATTTATTATACGGGATTTTACGTAAATATAGGTAATTCCATAAGTTCTAAAATTAATAAATTATTAGAATCGATTACTTTCATAACAGAATAAGATAAAATTCTTAAATTGCGGATATCAAGAAGTATTCTCTAAGGAATTTTATAATTAGATTGAGCTATTATGAAAAAAGAAAAATTAATCAATAAGATAATTAACCTTGAACTTGAAATGTTTCAAAAAGTCAGAACTAGTCAACCTTCCTTATGCCAGGAACATCCACATGCCTTTAAACTGATGAGAGAAATGGGATTTTCCGTTTTATCTGAAGAGACTTTATGTTCTTATCTTGATGATCTAATAACAGCCAAAAGAAAAAAAAAAAATCTACTAACGGAGAAATATGCCAGAATGAATAATATTATCCCGCCTTTGAAAAATAATTCGATTATAGGCGACATCGTTCATATTGAAAAAGAATGGATGAAAAGATTAAATCAAAGATATCCCAATACCATCAAGGGAAAAATCACTTATTTTGAAAATTATTTATCTTGCGAATTAGAAACATATTCCGATAAGACATTGAATTTATATTTTCGAGACATTAAAAAAGCTGTTGAGTCAGATCTCAATATTATTGAAATGCGCTACGAATATTTATTTAGAAAACTAGGATATGAATCTATTCAAGAGAAGGAAAATTCTCTTAAGCCTTAGAAATTATTACATTTAATCGCTCGTTTTTCGAATAGCATAGGAAATTTGATTAGAGTCAAAAAAATCGAAAAATATCAGAGTACGTGATATTTATTATTTATAGATGATAGATTATCGGTTAAGGGAATAACTCAATTTGAGATAATTAAGCGTGATGGTAAAGAATATGAACAAAAATCCATCAATAAATCCCTCTTTTATTCAAGGAAAAAATTATAGATATCTATATATATGTAAACAGCAAAAATATAACCTAGCAGAGGTACTTAAGATGCCTTTAGAAGAATATGCTATAGTAAATGGAATAACCAGTCTTATATATGTAGTTATATCTATTATAATAGGATTAAGAATATCATCCCGTTATTTCAAATATAAGGATATTAATTTAATTTTGGTTGGTTTTTCTTGGATTATAATTTGTGAGCCATGGATTGCTCAAGCTTTAACATTTTTGGTATACCTAGCTACACAAAGTCCTTTAACTAACAATCTACATATCTTTATTGGTTATTTTTTTCTCCCCATAGGGATGCTATGCTGGATACGAGCATTTACGAATTTAGTAAACTTAAAAAAACAAAGGCTAATTTTCATTTCATTTG
This sequence comes from Promethearchaeota archaeon, assembly GCA_014729315.1. The sequence goes on from WJKD01000480.1 coordinate 14,416, forward strand.
TTATCTTAGAAATATTCTTTACTGCTCTATTTCTATACTTTTTAGTAGTAAACATTTCACTTTTGGGCATAGTAGGGGAAGGCTTTGACATTTCCTACGGTCCTGTCTTATTAGTTTTTTTATTAATACATATCGTACTCCTCATGGTTTCAGGTGCGCTATTCGCTCGAGAATCATTAAAATTTGGGGATAAAGAAACTAAATTAAAAGGAAAGTTTCTTATCATTGCTTTTATCTCCTATATGATAGGAAGTTTCCTCTCTTTAGTTAGTCCTGATTCCATATGGATCTTGGTAATCGCTCGAATAATCAACATTTCCGCTGCCTTCGAATTCTATTGTGGATTTATTTTACCAGAGAAAATAGCGAAGATCTTTATTCGTTAGTTAGATATAAAAATTTCGTTCTTAGTTATTATTATTTGGGACCTTTAAGATAATTTTATTAGAGATATTATGAAAAGTATTATGAGATAATTCGAATAAAACTACTTCCCGCAACGTTAATAGATAGTTTTTAATAGGGTGGTTAAAGTTTTTTCCAATTGTAGCTATTACATTCCTTTCTGATTGGAATAATGTTTCAACATATTCTTGAAATCGTATTGAAAATAATTCCATTTTGCCAATCTCGTCAATTAAAACGATATTTGCTTTTTTTTTATTCAAATTTCCTAACATTTTTAGTGCTCTGTTAAAATCATCTATAAAAACTGAGTATTTTCCTATTCTATGCGGTTGGTTATAATCTCCAATTCGAGCCAATTTAAATCTCATTTTCGATGGAATGAGTTCGACATAAAAACCGACTCTCTTTTTCTTCTCCCTTATCTCTGGTGTCATAAAACCCTCAACAGAAATACCTCTATCAGTGTAATAATCAATCAATTTCTCGATTAATGTGGACTTACCACACTCTGGCGGACCAATAATCAATATCTTATTTGATTCCATAAATTTTAGAGATCCTTGTTTATATTATAAGCAAAATTAATAAATCAAATTAATTGAGATGCTTATTTTAGTTGGGTATATGTTTATCAACTTAATATTAAAAGATTAAGAAATAAGATTAAAAAATAATTTTGCTAAGCTTTTTCACCTAGTTCCCGAAATTTCAAAAGCAGATCTTTCTGTTCCGAAGATACCTTTTCAGGAACCGTAATATTTATTACTACATATTGATCTCCTTTTCCTTTACCCCTTAAATACGCCGAACCATGATTCTTTATTCTAAATTCAGTCCCATGTTGCGTTCCGGAGGGGATCTTTAATTCCTTCTCTTTGATTGTTTCTTTCTTATAATCTAATGTCGGAACCATGATTTTGTCGCCGAGTATGGCGGACACTATATCGATATCAACATAGGTATAAAGGTCGTTTCCTCTGCGTATAAAGGATTCGTGAGATTTAACGTTGATTCTTAAATAAAGATCTCCTGGAAGAGCATTTCGCGATGGAATGTGTCCTGCACCTTGAACTTTAAGATGTACTCCATTTTCGACGCCAGCAGGAACTTTAACATTAATTTTCTTCCGTTCCGGGATAACTTTCTTACCATTACATACTTCACATTTTTCCATAATAACTTCTCCGGTTCCTTGACAATTGTAGCATTCAGTCTCTCGAATTATCGTCCCGAAACCAGAGCGTGTCATTTTCCTCATTCTTCCAGTCCCATTACATTCGGTGCAAGTTTGAACATTTGATTTATCTTTAGCTCCCGTACCTTCGCATTCATCGCATGGGATATATCTTTCAATGTTTATCTCTCGCTTTACTCCAAACATAGCTTCCTCAAAAGTTATTTCGATCGAGTCTTCAATATCCTGCCCGACTTCGCGACGAGGAGCGTTGCGTCTTGATCTGGAACCAAATCCTCCAAAAATATCTCCAAAACCCCCAAATCCTCCTCCTCCAAATATTGATTTAAATAATTCATCAATACCCGGAATACCCCCGCTAAAAATATCACTCATATCAACATCTACACCGCTGAAGCCGAATTGGTCGTAATTCCTCCGTTTTTGAGGATCACTTAGTACCTCGTAAGCTTCTTGAAGCTCAATAAATTTATCTTTGGCTTGGGGATCGGTTTTATTTACATCGGGATGATATTTTCGGGCGAGTCTTCGATACGCCAACTTAATTTGATCTTGATCGGCGTCTTTTTCGACCCCTAGTACTTCGTAATAATCTCGTTTATTCTGACCTGCGCTCATACCTATATCGCGTAAAAGTAAATAAATTATGTATTCTATCTATTAAAATCAATTTTTCAATATAATTTTTTAGATAACGATCTCTTACTGCTATTTTATCCAAAAAATGTAAAAAATAAAGAAAAGTTTTGGAGCATATTCATTGATAATATATTTAAAATAGGAACTTTTTTTCTCTTTTTATGAAAATAGACCCAAATTAATAGAGAGGTTTAATCTTCCTCGTCCCAATCTACATCGACAACGGTTTTTTTCTCGTCTTTTTCTTTTTTCTCCGATTTATATGACGCTCCGCCTTGTCCTGTCTGTGATCCGCCTCCACCAGGGGCCCCGCCCATTCCACCAGGAGGAGCACCTCCCATACCGCCTGCAGCTTTTTGAGCTTGCTCTGCAGCTTGCTGATATACTTGATCTTGTGCTTGACCTTGATAAATCCTCTGAGAAAAGCTATACATTGATTTTTGTAGGTTTTCAATACCCATTTTGATTCTCTGGGGATCATCAGATTTGATATCCTCTTCTAACGATTCTATAGCACTTTCAATTTCTTGTTTTTCGCTTTCTTGAATTTTGTCTTTGTTTTCCTCCATCATCTTTCGTACTTGATAAATCATTGATTCAGCTTGGTTTTTAGCTTCAATGAGTTCTCTTTTCTTACGATCTTCTTCCTCGTATTTTTCAGCATTTTTAACTTTCTCTTCAATTTCCTCAGGTGTCAATCCTTTAGCACCCGTTACGGTAATTCCCGTTTCTTTACCAGTACCTAAATCTTTTGCGGATACGTGAACAATTCCATCTGCGTCAATAGAGAATTTAACTTCTATTTGAGGTACCCCCCGGGGTGCTGGAGGAATTCCTGTGAGATGAAACATCCCTAAAGAAATGTTATCTGCGGCCATTGCGCGTTCGCCTTGTAAAACATTAATTGTTACCGCAGGCTGATTATCCGCAGCAGTACTAAAAGTTTGCTTCTTTTCCGTGGGAATTGTGGTGTTTCGTTCTATAAGTTTCGTAAATACTCCCCCTAAAGTTTCAACTCCTAAGGATAAGGGAGTAACATCAAGTAATAATAAATCTTCAACATCACCCGCAATTACAGCGCCTTGGATTGCGGCGCCCATTGCGACACATTCCATTGGATCGACAGAATGTTCTGGTTCTTTTCCGAAGAATTTTTTGAATCGATCCTGCACCGAGGGCATTCGAGTTGGACCGCCAACTAAAATTATTTTATCGATATCGGTTATTGAAAGTTTTGCATCTGAAACTGCTCTTCGCATTATCGGATCTAATCGTTTTAATACGGGTTCAATTAGATTTTCTAATTTTGCTCGGGTAAGTTCCATTTCTAAATGTATTGGATTCCCTTCCTTTTGACTAATGTAAGGTAAATTAATCGAACTTGAAAGTGTGGTTGATAATTCTATTTTTGCTTTTTCTGCGGCATCTCTGACTCGAATCATTGCTTTACTATCAGATGTAAAGTCTACACCTTCTTTTTTCTTGAACTCTTCGCAGATCCAGTCGACAATTTTGTTATCCATATCTGTACCGCCCAACTGAGTATCTCCAGAAGTAGATAGAACTTCTACTACGCCCTCTCCATATTCCATAATAGTAACATCAAAAGTTCCTCCACCTAGGTCTAAAACACAGATTTTGAATAATTTGTTTTCTGTTTCCTTATCCAGTCCATAAGCTAAACAAGCTGCTGTCGGTTCGTTAATCATTCTGACAACTTCTAATCCCGCAATCTCACCCGCGTTCTTTGTTGCAGTTCTCTGAGCATCATTAAAGTAGGCAGGTACCGTTATCACCGCTTTTTTGACTTCTTCACCTAGATATGACGATGCGTCATTTTTAATTTTCTTAAGAATCATAGCACTGATTTCTTCCGGTGTAAACTCCTCCCATTTGTCTCCAACTTTTACTTTAGCTTTATAGCTTAAACCCATCTTGCGTTTGATCGCAGTAACGGTTCCGTCAGGGTTAGAAACCGCTTGTCTTCTTGCGGGTTCACCTACAATTTTTCCTCCGCTATCGTCGAACGCCACGTATGATGGAAACGCTTTTCCTCCTAATGTTCGTCCTTCAGCAGCTGGAATTATCTCTGGTTTGCCACTGATTTTGTTCAATATTGCGCACGCACTATTCGACGTGCCCAAGTCTATTCCTACAATTTTTTCTTTTTTCGTAGTTTTCTTCTTTTCTTCTTCGCTCATAATGATCGTAATAATTTATTAAATTCAGTTTTCATCCAATGTTAATATAAAGATCTCTAAATCATAAAAATTTTTGTATTGTGATATATATACCCTAAGGAAAAGATAGTCTACCAATTTTAAAATAAATTCTCGAAAATCTCTTCTAGCATACTTAATAGCGGGAAAAGTTGCTATTTTGGGAGCGACCGAAATAAATTCGAGAAAAGATGCAACATTTTATGAAAATATCGAGAATAAGCGGAAATAAAAATTCATATTTTGGATGCAGGTTCGAAATACGCATCAATTTCGTAATATTTATACATTTTTGACAAAATGAGGAAAAAAGTTTTTGGGATAAGAAAAGTTATATTAAAATTGAAAAAGATAAGATTGTCTTTTTGCCCTGAGTGAAATAATATATATGAAATTATCCAAATTAATCTTAAAAACTTAAATAATGCGTGAAAATGTTACTCTGATGCTTCTTTTCTCCATTAAAATCTTTTCAACTAAACCTTGAATAAATTGATTAATTTTGATATTAAATAATTGTTGGAATATCAATTAATTCGAATATATATTCGAAATACGGATCTCAGTTAAAGAATTCTTAATTATGATTGCGAATTTCATTTTATTAAAAATTTACAAATTTTTACTTATTCATTTCGATAAGGTTTATAAAAAAATGACTGAACCTGTATTTTTATACAAAAAGATTTTTAAAAATCCACAAAGAGA
>WJKD01000481.1 GCA_014729315.1 Promethearchaeota archaeon
AAAAACCGGGTTCAAACAAATTGATTCCAGCAGGACCCCAGAACATGAAAACTGCAAAACCTAAGGCAGCAGAGGGTATCGCGATTGGAATATCTAAAATCGTATCTAAAATGACTATTGGCTTACCCCACTTTCTTTTTACAATTATAAATGCAAATGGAATGCCAAAAAGTAAATTAATAAAAACAGCTAAAGCAGCAATTTGTATTGAATTCATAAATGCTACGTACAAGTAGGCCCATTTGTTATCTTTACTGTGGAATACATTGTCTATAATTGTCGCATCAATAATTTGGCTGACTACGTAAAAAGTAGGAATTAGGATTAATATCACAATTATCGTTGCTGTAACAGCATCTCTTATATATCTTAATTTTTTATTGCTTAGACGCTTCTCAAACTCTGGGAGCACGCTCTTAACTGGAAATCCAACCTTTCTAGTAAAAAATTTTATAGAAAATAGAAGAATAATAGATATTGTTATTAGAATTCCAGCAAGGAGCGAAGCTGCAGGAAGCTCTAATTGTCTACGAAAACCAACAATTAAAATTGGGGCGGACTCTACTAAACCTGATAGGATAATCGTAGCACCCGTTTCTCCCAGACTTCTGGTAAAGGCCAGGATTGCGCCCGCGATAATCCCCTCTTTCATCATTGGAAGGGTTATCGTTCTAAACACAGTAAATCCCGGAGCCCCAAGAGTTCTTGCAGCGTCTTCATACAATACATCTGCTTTTTCTAATACGATTTTCATATTTCGGACGATATAAGGAAAAGTAAATACGATATGTCCCATCAATATTAAATTTACACCGGGTTCAATTCCAAAAATCCCCCAAAATAGTAAAATAGAAAATCCTAACGCACCTGTTGGAACGGCCATAGGTAAATCGACCATTGCATCGATTATTTCCTTCCCTTTAAAATTATATCTAGTTAAAACGATAGCGGTAGGAAACGCGATGATCAGATCAATAGCTACGGCGATTGCAGCGATAATAAATGATATTAATAGCGATTGAAGTATCATCTGCCATTTTAAATCTCCTAACAATTCGTCGTGAAAAACTTGCTTATTTATGGTGGGTAAATTTAAAAAAATGGTTAGGAAGATAAATACTATTGGACCAATTATGACTAAAATAAAAAAACCAATAGTGATCGCATCTAAACTTTTTCGATAAACGGGTTTAGAGAAAAATCGGTCAAATTTTAAACTGAAGGATAAATCTTCTTCCTTAGTATCTTGACTCTTAACTAATATCTGATCTTGTGTTTTCATTTTTTTACTATTAGAAATATTTTAATCGTATGCGGTAGCCTTACAGAGCAACCATATATCTGGGATTCTAGATAAGACCTCTCCTTCTTCGGGAGTTTCTAATTCTCTAACTGTCAAATTATATGAAATTCCATTATCCTTATAGTTAAAAACATCCTCATCCAACTTGATAGATGTATCGATAGGTCTGAATCCGTATTGTATGGCGTCTTCGACCGTCCTTTTTTTTTCTAAAAAATTAAGAAATTCCTCAGCAACTTGTCGTTGTTTATTCGTAATCCAATCAGCATCTAATATACAAAATGGATGATCGCTATACATAGTACCTTCTTCTGGATAGATAGCAATAACCTTTCCTCCTTCTGACTCGCTCGAAATATCTTTGATTAAATTTTCGTAAAGAAAAGCAACATTCAATTTTTCTGGTCCGCCGTCTTGCATATATTTGGCCAAAAATCCCGTAGATTTACCGTACATGATTGCGCTAGATTCGAACTTCCTTAACCATTTTTGATTATCTCCGTCTGTGAGATCGTCCATCTCTATGTCTTTTGTGTCCACTCCACTACCCGCGGATAAGGCCATTACGGTACTCATAAACCCTGAATTCGATAATCTCGGATCTGTATGAGCCATTTTAACTTCTACGTTCTCCTCCTCGTTTAAATCATGTAAATCGGAAAATCCTTGAATTTTGTGAGTTTTATTAAATTCTTCCCATGTTGCGATAACGATTGGAGAAAAAATGATCTTAACAGCTTCGTCAATATCCACTATATCATCTTTTTGTTTACTATAATCTTTCCACTTCTCATTAAGCAAAGGCATCCATATTGAACTAGCGGGACTCCAAATAGTGGGAGTGATTTCTCCGTTTAAGATACTAATCATAGAATCTGAAGATCCGTATGGATGCATATGTACTATTATTTTTTCGTCAGGATGTTTGCGATTCCAGTATTCTAAAAAATCAGAATACGCGGATGTCATCCAACTTGCTTTTTCAGAACTATATATGATATATATGTGGGTGACTTCCTCTTGAAAAAAATATTGTACGAGATTAGTTGAAATACTACCCGTAGCAAAACCTATTATAAATAAAATAACGATATTCCTTTTTTTGCGTTTTTGTGCTTTACTTGTGCGTTTCATGACTTTATCGAGCAAAAATGATTTTTTTTAAATAAATGATCTAATATAATTATCAATAATTGTGAAAATTACCCCGCACACTATTCCGCAAACTAAAACCAATATATATATATATTTCTTTTCCATCTACTAATCCTCTCTTTACATTCTAATTCGAAAAGATCTCTTGAATTGTGTTTTAGTCATATCTAATATATAGAATATTTAGTAGATGGTTTAAATTGTATTAGACAATAGAATATAGCCCGTTATATAGACTATATATGTGAATAGTGCCCTATTTATTTTATAGATATTTTAAAAAATCGAGTTCTTGCTTTTTAGCAAAAGGAATTTAAATCTTCATGTTTTCAAAAAAATTGACTACACTCTCATTCCTTCTTTAATAAAAAGCTCTGGATAATTTTATAGCGCAAAAATTTTAGATAACTACGAAACCTACCTACTTCATTTAGAATCTAAAAAAATTAGTATCACTGCCTTAGACAATTCTCAAAATTACTGGTTTATTGGTTACTCAACAAATAAAAAATTAATCCTTAAATAAGATTATTAGCAGAATTATAACGCTCTTGAGCTATATAAGAGCTGAACTATGTAATCGGCTACAGTTTCGATAGAATCTGAAATAGCTTCCATTATATCCATAGTATTTCCTAGTGTAAATATTGTGAAGGAATGTACATCGTATTTCGTTTCTTGTAAACTTCTTCTCAATTTTATATTTATCAAATCAACTTCGTGTTCCAATCTATTGATTTCTCTCGCATAATTTTTAATATTAACTCTTTCTTCTATAAGATCAATTACAATTTTATCTAAAAACTCAACACATTCCGTAGTTTTGTTCATCATCTCTAATATAAGTTCTATGGTCTCCTTGCTTGATTGTTTCCAGAATGTTTCAGGTATCGTTGCAATCCTCCTACTCACTCCACATGCGCAGTTAGCTATTTGATCAATATATTTGACTAAATGTGCAAGATCTGTTCGAACACTGGGATTTAATTCTCCTTTGGATATTTCATGCTGTATCTTTCTTCTCATCCTATCCGCTTTTCCTTCAATTTTATCTACGTTACGAAACATCTCAATTGCTTTTTCGAAATTCTGTTCTGTTAATAAAGATTCAATTCCTTTCTTTAATTCTCTTACCGTTTCCTGCACTGTTTTTGCGTGAGTAATGGCTCTCTCAAGAACATTTAATGTGGTTTTCTTTTTAAAATATTCAATCAAGCTTCCCATGTTGAATCACTAACTAATTTTTTAAACTTATATATAAACTATATATCTCTATATATACCTTTTTTCACTTTAAAATTTACCGATATCAAATAAATCCGTACATACAGAAACCAAAATAAATAAATCCCGCTATAAGAGCAGCAATAGGAAAAGTTAACACCCAAAAAACGGTCATTTTTCCGATATCCTTGTAATCTACATCCTTTTTTTGTGCTATATTCATACCGATAATACAAAAAACAATGACGTGACTATGGGAGATGGGAAGAGCTAAAAATGTACATATCATTAAAATTAACGCTGAAGAAATTTGGATTATAAAACCTTCGCTAGGTCGAGCGTCGGTCATTTGCGAAGCTAAATTTTTGATAACAAATCTTCCGGCAAAATAAATCCCGATAAACGCAAATACACCGCATAAGATAACGAAAAAGTAATATTGTTCTAAATTTAAAGAATTATTATCAAGCATACCGTAAAATATCCCAATGCATTCGGCTGAATTTGCACCTACCCAAATCTCAGCAAATATAACTGCTATAAGCAATAAATAGGCAAACGAGCGTTCCGATCGCTCAATCTCATTCAGTCCTTTTAATTTTGAAAGATAAAGTCTTGCAATGACTTTAAACAAGATGTAAGTAACGAGTAAGCCAAATAGCGGGGATAAAAACCAACTCAGTACTACTCTTCCGAGTTTGTCCCAATTAAGAGCTGTTTCGGTATTTACTCCCCCAATTATTAGGGAATAAACAATAATAACTCCGAAAATACTTCCGACAGTGCTGTGGGTAGAGCTTAATGGAACTCCGGCAAAACTACCAATAATAAGCCATAAAATGCTGCTTATCAACACAGCAAATAACATAAAGAGCGTATATTTAATCCCGGGACCTAAAATGTCCGCCCCTACTGTTTTCCCTACTCCGTGGCTGAACATAATCATACCAAAACCAACGGCTGCTCCTCCTACGATTAAAGAAACCCTTAACTTTAGAATCCCCGTTCCTACTAACGAGGACAAAGTTTCATCGTTAGCCCCTATCGAAAAAGCTAATCCAAGACCCATGAAAATTAATATTAACAAAATTGCGAAAGTATATTCGTAGGCCATTATCAGTAGCTAAGATATTTTATTTAAAGATTAAATATTTAGTAGATAAGAATTGGATGTATTCGGAGAAGCTTTTTATATGGTCAGCCAATAACATAATTCCCTCAATTAATTCCTTCAAGTATATAAATGTTCGGGAAATATAGTCCATATCGTAGTTCCAGAGTCTCTTTAAAAGTTTCCACTCTTCTCTTCTCATATTTCTTCGTTCTTCCTTAATTTCTTCGCAAATTTCATGACTTTCTTCAAGGTTGGAACCAATTAATTTAATAGCAATTGATAATTTTTCGGATATAACTTTCAAAGATTTAATAATTGACCTTGTTCTTAGCTTAAATTCCTTATCAGGGAAAACAACTCGATACAATAACATCTTATGAGCTAAAAATTCCCCAATATTTTTCATATCGTTGATTTTACTCAGAATTTTTAATCGATCTGCTTTTGAAAACATTAATTTTGATTTCCAAATTTTTTTTTCAAATGCTTTTTTAATTTGAACTTCCTTAGAACTTTCGATGACTAATTCAAGATTTTCTTCGAAGCTATCAAAGTCCTCCCTAATAAGGTTCTTGATTCCTTTTATCAATATGAGAGTCTGATCCCCAATCTTTTCCGAAAATATTTCCGTTAATTCGTCTATCGAATAATCATTAAGTTTTTCTTCGCTCAACTTTTTAGATTGTTGCATTCTTTTCACGATAAAAGTATATATTTAGGTATAGATTGAATGATTGCTATATAGAGGTATAATGACCAATAATAAATATATATTTTCGAAATTGAAACTAAACTATAACCAATCTATAAAAATTCAATTGTGAAAATTACAAAATTAATTATCCGTCCTATTTTTAGAGAATTTACGCATTTTTTCTTTCTAACTACAATAAGTTTCAAAACAAGCGTTAAAGTTTCGTAGGAAATGATTAAACTATTTATATTCAATATCTAAATATTTGGTGAGTCTTATCGCTAATAAAATATTAATTCGGTTTTTTCAATGTTATCATTGTGGCGCAGTGTATTATTCCACTCGAGAGATAAAGCGGAAAAAATGTTTATCCTGTGGCGTGAGTTTTCAATACAGAAAAGCGAATAAATTTAAAGAAATGATGTATCTCTCACAAGCAATAATATTAATCCAAAAAATTAAAGAAATCAAAACTAAAGAAACGAAAAATCTTGAGTTAAAGCAACTCATCTCTAAATTAAACAACTAAAGAAGCATCAAACTTACTTTCTTAATTCAAAATTTGCATCGCTAATTTTTAACTGAAAAGGAAAAAGAATATAAGCTATTATACCTCAAACTTCTTAGGTTAAAGATTATTTATACTCTAACGCCGAGCAATTAATTAATTGAATATTATAGATTCTTTAAATTACAAAAAGGAAATTAACTAAAATGGAAGTAGTTGATAAGATAAAGTTTGTAGACCAACAATTACTTAAAAAGTTGAACGAACTCTCAGGTCAGAAAATCCAATATTGGGATTTAAAAGCGGGGATAAAGTATGGAACTAGTTTAGATTTTACCGATCAGAAAAGCAAGGAGATTTCTTCCTTTGAAATCAAGGAATGCAGTATCCGAACTTTTAGAAACGGCGGATGGGGTTTTGTTGTGCTAAAAGATCTCAAAAAAGATCATATTATGGAGGGGTTTTCAAAAGCAATTAAAATGGCGAAATTATCAGAGTCTCTAACTAAAACTCAATTTTTAATAAAGGAGCGGGATCCCTTAATTGATACTTTTAAGATAAAAAGTAAAAGAACCTTGGAAAGTGTTGACATAGACGAAAAGATTCAGTTGGTAAAGAATCACGAAAAAAAGGCTTCAGAGTTCTCCTCAAAAATTAAAAACACGCGAACAATTTATGTAGATGGGATATCTCAAAGCATTTTTCTAAATTCTCACGGAAGTAATGTTAAACAAGAACTATCATTTTTACGATTATTCAATTTGGTTTTTGCTCAAGAAAACGGTGTAATTCAGCGGGCAATTAATTCAGTCGGGGGGATGGGGGGGTATGAGATAGCGCAAACCAATAAAGCGGAACATCTTAGTTCTAAGACCGCCCAAGAAGCAGTATCCCTCCTCAAAGCAAAATCTCCAATTGGCGGTAAGTTTAAGATTATTATGGATCCAAAACTAACCGGAACCTTTATTCACGAGGCTTTCGGCCACGCCGTAGAAGCTGACGCAATTTTAAGAAAAGAAAGCATTTTAGAAGGAAAAATAGGACATAAAGTAGCAGACGAGAAGATTAACATAGTAGACGATCCTACCTTAGGACAAGGTAAAAAGTACGGATTACCGTACGAATTATTTGGAAGCTATTTCATAGATGACGAGGGTATTCCATCTCAAAAAACTACTATAATCGATAATGGTGTCCTAAAAAATTATTTACATAGTTTAGAGACATCTTCTCGAATGAATTTAGCTCCAAACGGACACGGAAGGAGCGAATCGAACACAGCTCGGCCAATGGTTCGCATGGGGATTACCCTCTTAGAACCAGGAGAGTGGAAATACGAGGAGATAGTAGAAGATACGAAAAAAGGAGTGCTCTGTGAGGACTTTCAGTATGGATACTGCGATCCCACAACAGGAAACTTCCAATTTAAATGTAAGCTTTCTTTTAAAATAGAGAATGGAGAGAAAGGTGAATTAATGAGGGATGTAGCTTTATCTGGATTAACTTTAGAAGTTTTAAATAGAGTGTCTGCGTTAGGAAAGGAAATTAGTTATTCAGACGGAATGTGTGGAAAGGGAGGTCAAAGCGTCAGAGTATGCGATGGAGGTCCCTATATTCGCGTAGATGATGTCACTGTTGGTGGGTTGAGTTGAATGGCTTAAAACTATGTAAACATTGCTATAAATAAATTTCTATAAAAAAGTGGTAAAAAAAATGAATAAAGAACTCGATGTGTACGAATTAGCTTCGTATGCTTTAAGAAAAGCAGAAAAGCTTTCAAGTAGCTTTAAATGCGTTGAATTATATTTTGGAAAAAGTAAATATATCAATATCGAAGTAGAAGAAAATTCTGTAAAAAACAGCGAAATGGGAGAAGATTACGGCATGTCGACGAGGGCGATTGATGGTCGGGGATCGCTGGGATTTTCGTATACTAATGATTTAGACAAAAATTCTATTGAAAAAATCGTTTCCGACGCTTTGAAAATGATGAAATACGGAACGGGAGATCCTGATTTCAATAATTTGCCCGGAAGCTTTGATACTTATCCTAATATTGGCGGTCTATACGATAGAAAACAAAAAATAATAGATATCGAAGATTCTCTATCTTATGTAAACCAATTAATAAAAATTTGCGACAATGACGAACTTGCAATCTCTCAAACCGCTGATTTTGTCTCTAATTACTACGAAAAATATATTTTTAATTCCAATGGTTTAGAAGCAAGTGGAAAGTCCACGGCGTGTTCAATATCGTCGAATATAATCGTTAAGGATAAAACTACCAAAGAAACTTCTTTTGGATATGAATGGCAAATAGAACGTTCTTTAGACACGATTAATGCGCAAAAAA
>WJKD01000482.1 GCA_014729315.1 Promethearchaeota archaeon
GGTTACCGCTCTGAGAGGGGCGAATCTCAAAATTAACAGAGGAGCGTTTAGAATGATCTTAGGACCTTCGGGGAGTGGCAAATCAACGCTATTAAATGTGCTAGGAGGGTTAGATTCAGCGACTTCTGGCGAGATTTATGTTAGTATTGACGGTGAGTTCAGAAACATCGCAAAGTTTTCTAAATCGGAATTAGCTTTATATCGGAGGAGGCATTTAGGATTCGTTTTCCAATTTTATAACCTCATTCCGATTTTGACGGCTTTAGAAAATGTTGAATTAGCAGCTAGATTTTCGCAAATCGAAGAACCGAAGAAAAAATCAATTGAGTTCTTAGAAAAACTAGGCATTGGAGACAAATTAGATCGGTATCCGAGTCAATTATCTGGAGGAGAACAACAGCGAGTAGCAGTCGCACGAGCATTAGTGAAAAGTCCCGCTTTAATATTAGCTGACGAGCCTTCGGGCAATTTAGATTCTAAAAATAGCGACGAAATTTATCATTTATTAAAAAATCTATCGGAAGAATTTAAGAAAACTATCCTAATAGTAACGCACGATGAGGATATGGCTGATAAATATGCAAAGGATCACATATATATTCGAGATGGTAAGATATTCGAGGACGAGGAAACCGCCTACAAAATCATCTACGAAGAGTGAGGTGAGAATTGAATGAGAGCAGTTTCAATGTGGTTTATTTGGAAAAAAGCTATTAAAAGTTTTTTACGAAACAAAAACAAGACCTTTCCAATATTAATTCTTATGACTTTTGCGATAGGGTTCTCGGCAACTTTATTCGATATGCAAGACATAAGGAGTGAAGCATTAGAGGAGACCTTAGAGTTAACAGATTTTGCAGATGGATTTATATATTTTGATCAAATTCCGATCGATTATGCTCAAAATTTAACAAATTCAGAAATTAACAATTATTTTGATGGATATGAGATGCGAATGTTACTTGTTGTGAAATATGAAATCAATGACCAAGAATACGATGGGCTTCTGGTTGGAATTGATACGACTCGAGACGATCATATAAACGCTTTGATAGATAATAATAAGGAACAAATTGATAAAGATGACTACTATAATGTATTAAATTGGAATTTTGCAGACGCAAATGAAATCGAGGAAGATGATGAGCTTGAAGTAAATTTTGGCTCAATCAAGGAAGATTTGGAAGTGAAAAGCGTTGGTTACAATCCTGAATTTAATTACGTACCAATCTATAAGGATGTTGCGTTTCCTTCACTAAGGCCTTATCCGATATTATATATTGACAATAAATATCTTAATCAACGATTTCTAAATCAATCTGTTCCTCTGGTTAATCAAATCTTATATAAATTAGATGATATGAGTGATCAAGAAGATTTGGAAAACAGTATTAAGGAATCAATGGGAGATTTTCTTGAAGAAATATTTCCACAAAAAGAACATCCTTATTTTGAAAGTATGAGAGAGGACGAAGAAAACGACAGGACATTAATTACAATAATTACGATAATCCTTCTGCTCGGATCGATTATTACTCTTATATTAGTCATCCATAAGCTGATTGGAGAAGACCTAAAATCAGTGTCAATATTTCAAGGGCTAGGTGCAAACAATTTTGAAATTCTCTCGAGCTATCTGATTTTTAACCTAATTCTCTCGGGATTAGCTATTGTAATGGGGTTGGTTCTGAGCTTTTTCTTAAATTTTCCAGTAAACGTATTAATGACTGAAGCAATTGGTATCCCTTTTCTTCCGGAAACTGGTGTTTCTTTTCTAAATGTCTTAATTATTGGTGGAGTATTCTTTGGCATAACAACGCTTTCGACTTATTTAATAGTGAAAAAAAGCTTTAAGATGGATGTTCAGCAAACTTTAAAATACGAGACAAAATTTTTAGAGAAAGGAAATTTTTTTGAGAAAGTATACAAAAAACTCAAAAAAAATCCAACTCCCTTCGCAAAGTACAACTTAAGAAGGATTTTTGGAAGAAAGATGCAGTTAATGGGGCTTTTGATTTCCTTAAGTATTTCTGCCTCGTTTTTAATAATCTCGTTCTCGTTCAATGATAGCGTAA
>WJKD01000483.1 GCA_014729315.1 Promethearchaeota archaeon
CCTGTCTGGAAATTTCGGTTAAACAGGTGGCTCGTAAGGAATGCGGAGAGCCTTTCAAATCAGCAAAGAAAAAATATTTTTTGATCAGTTTGTAAATCGTTTTATGGTGCATGCGCTGGTCGCGGTTGCTTAAAAAATACGGACCGGATTTTCTGCCTCGATGAATCTCATATTGTGAAAGATATTTGATGACATCTGCGCTCAAAGGGACTTTATCTTCATTACCGCCTTTTCGAGTTACTTTAATAAATCCATTTTTCAAATCAACGTCTTTTAAGTCCAGGCTCTGCAGCTCTGATAATCGAATGCCTGTTCCAAGAAAAAGCGTGACAATCGCCAGATCACGCGACGTGACTGTGCGTCCATTGGAATATTCTTTAACGGTCCTGATCAGCTTTTTATATTTCTCCTCCGGAAGTGGGTTTGGCTCTTTGCGTTTAATTTTTGGTGAATCAATGCCAAAAGTGGGATTGGTTTGCAAATATTCTTCCCGCAAAAAGAAATTGAAAATGGATTTAATACTCGAGAGCGCCCTGGCGCGTGAGTTATTGTTATTAGTGCCGGCAAGCTGACCGAGATATTTCCGGATGTCACTTTTGGTTACTGCTTCCCATGAATCAATCCCCTTTTCATCGAGGTAGCTTAAAAACCTATCCAGCTCATAGCGATAGGCTTCAATCGTTCGGGGCTGTCTTCCCTTTTCCAATTCCAGCCAGGTTAAAAATTCATTTACCTTGCTTTTCATTCCACGCCTGTCGTTTTTTCTTTTTTTTGATATAGGTTTTAAGGTCGTCTTCATCGATGCGCCATTGGTCACCAACTTTGAAAGCCGGTATCTCTCCCCTCTTCAACAAACGGTACACCGTCTGTCGATCGACACTAAGACGGCGGGCAACCGCGTCCGGGGTCATGGCTTGTGTTTCTAATTCTGATTTTGGCATGGTCTGTTCTCTTTTCGAGTAAAAATTTGAGTCCAATTTGGACCTTCAAAGTGGGCTAAAAATTAGTATATCTGAATATATCTTAATTATACGAAATATATAAATCTTTGTCAATATATATTTTAATTAATTAAATAATTTATCTTAAATAGACATTTAAGATAATATCTGAATTTTGACAGACTCCCCTACTCCGGGATATGATTATAGAAACGATCATTAAAAAATCCGGAGGACATATATGGAGGATAAATTAAACGAAAGACATTTGACCGTTTCCTATTGCCGAGAGGATTATTCAGAGGAGGATATTCCGTTTCTCCGGCTCAAGGGAAAATGGATGCGAGACGGCGGGTTTGAACCTGGTACTTTTGTGAAAGTGCTGGTGATGAAAGATGAATTGGTCATAAAAAAGGACTACGGACGGCACAGGATTGAAAGAAAGAGAAAGGAAAAGGAGCTGAAACGATTAAAACAGCAGATGAGAACCTTACAATTTGAATTAAATAAGCAAGAGGAATTGTTTTAGAAATCTTTAGCAACGGGCTAAAGAGAAAAAATGGAGGTCTTTTTAAAATGGATTTTATTGAAATTCTAAAATTGCTTAACGGGCAATATGTCCACTTGGGTCTGGTGAATTTAACCGATATCGCGGGAAAGCTAAAATTGACTGATGATGCCGGCGAGATTGTTCTTGAAACTGAGGAAAGCCAATTTACCGAATACAAATCCCGCAGGATCCAGACCGACCTGGTGGATTATATCCTGATATTAAATCCAAAGCATAATTGATGTTCTTTTAAAAACAAAGGAGAGTAAAATGCAGGAGAATATTAAACGGGAATTAGAGGAAAATCTGCCTAATTTCCACGGCACAGCAAACTATTATCGGCATTCGATAGGCAATTTCAAGTATACCGATGGTGTGAAATATTTGGCTGAAAAAGCCCAATGTTATTGGCTGTTGGATGTGGTCGGTAGTTATCAGTATTTAGAGGAGGTGAAAAATGCTCCTTTCCAGCTCTGGGAATTGATCACCGAAAAAGATCAAACTGCAGTGGTGACGATGAAAGAAGATTCGGATATGCCGGATATTATAAAACAGAAATTGCCGTATACGGATTTTCCTTTGGAGAAAATTCGTTTGTATCTGGTCGATAATGTGCTGATGTTGACTTCGGAGTATTGAAATTTTATTAAATCTCTCAGGAAGTGTTTAGGGACTTTCTGAGAGATTTTTTGTTTTATCTTTCTGCCAAAATTCTACGGGCTTGCGCCCGTTGATGAATTTATTCCACTGAAAATTTCGATAGAAAATAAATTCAGTGGACGAGTAAAGCTCGAATTTGGAAGCTAGGCTTATACTATATGTCGAAGGTTATAGTAAGTTACTATATTTTTGTTGAATAAAAGCGTAAATGGTTTTTTTTAAGCGACGATAATATCAATTATTTACATTTATTCCTCTTTTAAAAGATATTCAATCCTTTTGATCAGTTTTATTCTTTGATATAAAAGCTTCATAATTCGATTGAATTATCCTAAAATATGTTATAACTAATCTTTTCCATGAGAAAAAGGAAAGAAAGCTTAAAGATACACCAAATATTAAAATAGTTATTAATATAGATATTTTAACAGTTAGATTCTCAAATGATAAATGGCTTAGAAAATACAAAGAAAAAAAAAGAGTTATAAAAGGCATATTAATTGCGGTAGCTCGAGATAATCGAATTTTTGATCGTGTGTATTCAAAGAGAAGATTTAAATTGTCATTTTTTTGAGTAACAAAAGATCGCATAACTGAGGTAGAATAAGGAGGATTAGGTATTATTGTTTCTTTAATTTTATCGTATTTATTGGAAAATATATAATGTGTGAAACGATCGAACATAGTTCCAATTGTATAGCTAGAAGCAAGCATAAACAAAGTTAGCAAACTTTGCCAATCTTTAATATCGCTCAGCATTAGCAAGTGATGTCCCCCAAAAGTCAATATAATTAAAAGTATTATCAGTATTACTTGAAAGCCGACAATAAGTAATTCGGCAAATATTAAAGTAGTAACCATATTTCATATTCCAATTTGGTGAATTTTTAATAATAATGGTGCGTCTTAAATTTCTAAGTTACAGAAAGCATTCCTTATAGCGTCTATGTATCCCTTTTAATCTATTTGGTCTAGTATCTAAAAAGACAATTTTAATATAAGAATAATTCTTTAAGTTTTGCATTATTATCTTTTATTTCATTCGGGGGGCCACTATAAGCTATTCTTCCCAATTTAATTGAATAAACTTTATCGGAAATAGAAAGTATTTCTTTTACTTTTTGCTCTACTATCAACATTGATATTTTATACTCTCGATTAATTTCAACTAACTTTGCAAAGACTTTACTAATAAGATTTGGTGCAAGTCCCAGTGAAGGCTCATCTAATAAAAGAAATTTTGGGGACGGAATTAATGCCCTAGCAAGAGATAACATTTGTTGCTCTCCTCCACTCAAATTACCGGCATTTTGTTTCAATCGTTGTTTTAAAGCGGGAAAAATTTGGAGGACAAATTCTATCTGTTCTTTCAGTTTTTTTTTTGAAAGTAAATATCCTCCTATTTCGAGATTATCCAAAAGAGATAATTCATCAAAAACACGATTCCCTTGTGGACAGAAAGTTAAACCCAATGCGATATTTTTTGAAGGTAGATTCTGTTTAATTGACACATTATTTAAAATTATATCCCCATTCCATAAAGGCAGAATGCCCGTTATAGTTTTTAAGACCGTAGATTTTCCCGCTCCATTCGGACCAATTAATCCAAGTATTTCACTTTCATATAAATTGAAAGAAATACTATCAAGAGCTTTTATTCCATTAAAATTTTTACAAACATTTTGAATTTCAAGCAAGTGTTTCATAGTTGTTACG
>WJKD01000008.1 GCA_014729315.1 Promethearchaeota archaeon
GATATACTGTATCATGGTTATTTATCTTTTTTAACAAAAATTCTTTTTTACATTATTTAATAAGCTAAGATAATAAAAAATTATTTATTTCCAAAATATTCCAATTTCTGGTTTTTTTTAGATAAGAAAGAAATTATTCTATAACCACTGAATTTTTTCTGATTGAGAAATACCAACCCAAGACAAGTTTTTTCTTATGAAAATAAATTTTTTGAAAAAATTGCTTTTAAAAGCGTATGTTTTTATTTTAATATTATATTATTTAATAAAGAAAATAAGCCAAAACGAGTACAAGCATCAAGAGAGATTAAAACTCTATATTTATTTTTTTATAAACATGTTATTTAATTGTGATGACTAGATGGAAAAAAAGAAAAACAACACGATTCTCGAAAACGAGGAAATTATTGATAAGATAAACAACATTTCTTCTATACTTCAGAAGTTTGGTTTAGATATAATTACTCACTTAGGTAAGACCACCCATCAGATTAAAATATTAACCGATAAGATCGATAAATTAAATGAAACGACTCTAGACATAAAAGGGTTAATCCCGCTTTTGAATAAAATAATTGAAAACCAAGATATTTTGGAATCCGAGATGGACTTGATTAAATCTTTAATCCAGAGAACCAATTCTACGGGAAACAAAAAAAAATATGAAGAAGATTTAATACCAAGAAACGAGAAAATAACTGTTAATAAAAAGTCAGTAAGAGATAAATTCGAAGAACTTCTTGATTTAATTAAGGAAGAAGATGATACAGAGAAAATTAAAGAGGAATTAAACCAAATCCGAGAATTTATTTTTGAAAAAACAGGAGGTCATAAGATTCTCTACGAAATTTCACAGTTTTCTAATAAACTTACAAAAAAAACTATTTCAGATGCACATAAAATAGAATTAAAAGAAAAAATCAAATTCTGGCAAAATAAACTTTAAAAATCGCTTTTAACTTTAATTGTTTTCCATTAATTCAAATAAATCAACTTCGCATCCTTCTATTGTTTCAATATTGCTTAGTAGATAGAAAAGTTTCGCATTTATCGAATATTTATTATTCCAACATGAGATTTGATTGGATGATAATAATTTGTCTACATCCTCCATGCCCTCAGTATCACCATTATTAATTAAAGAGTCTTTAATTTCGTTTAAAAACTTTTTAATTGAAAGTTCAAGATCGTTGAGATGGAATAATAATTTTTTCCTAAATTTTTTATGATAATCCTTAGATAGAATTTATTATATCTGATATTCTACCTTAGATCCTATGTAAAGGGATTGAAACATTAAAAAGAGCGCTAAAAAAGATTTAATTGAATTTGTTAAGACTGTGATTTGGAATGATATATTATTTCGGCTAATTTCTCGAATATCTTTTTTACATTCTCTCCCGTTTTTGCAGAGGTTTCGTAATATGAGGCGTTTAATTCAGTGCTTAAATGTTTAGACATGGGTTGTATAATTTTTCTCTCGTCCTTTAGATCGATTTTGTTCCCTACTAAAATCCTTGGAATACCGCTTAGACCATATTTTACTGCTGTGTTATACCAATTTTTTACATTTGAGAATGTAGAGCTTCTGGTAATATCAAATACGAGCAACATCCCATCTGCGCCTTGGAAGTAAGGCTTGTGAAGCATATAGAATTGAGGCTGTCCTGCGATATCCCATAACATCAAGTTGACCGTGACTTCTCTTTCTTGAAATTCTATATCTATCTGTTCCTTAACGATATTTACACCTACAGTAGGGATATACTGAGTTTTGAATTGTTTTGTTGAGAATTTGGTCAATAGGCTAGTCTTACCGACAGCAGGATCGCCAATAACTATACATTTGTAAATGCTCTCCGTCTTCGACTGGAATACAATCTTTTCCTCGTCTTCACTCATCGTAATTCACTTTTATAATATCTTTTTGAATTTATAATAATTTACTAGCTTTTAAGAATTTATTTTTCAAACATAAAATAATAGATTAGTTGGTTGAAACTGAACACTTAATATGAGAAAGTAAAGGTTAAAAAATATTACTTTTTAGATCGTTTCGAAATTCTTTTCGCTTATAGTAAGAATCGTGGTGCTAAAATTGGACTTTTAAAAGTAAGATATATATTCCATTTTTAATATTTCTAAATATAGTTTTGGCGCTTAAATATATAGTGCTACAAGTTGCCAATAGCTCACTTTTTACTTAAAGGTGGTATAAGTATTAGCGAAAAAAAACCAAATATTATTTTGCTTTTTAATGATCATCAAGCTTTTCATGGCCATGGTCAATTAGGTATTGGTCCGAAGATTAAAAAGCCTAACTTCGAAAGGCTTGCGAATGAAGGTGTAGAGTTTACTCAAGCATATACTGCTTGTCCTTTATGCGGTCCTGCACGACGATCAATTTTAACGGGATTGTTTCCTCATAATCATGGCGAAATAAAAAACGAAAGCAATGAAGATTATAGAAACGAGCTTTATTTAAATACGCTCGCTCGAAATGGATACGAAAATTATTATTTCGGAAAATGGCATGCTGGAAGAGGAACTGCGTTAGATTTCAACTGTAAAGGATTCTCGTGTAAAGGTTATGGGAACCCCTATACCACGAAGGAATACGACGAATACCGTAAGCGAAACGAGTTACCCTTTATTCAAGTGGAAATTCAAAAAAGCTTTCAAGATCCCATTTCAAATGTTATAGGGCTTAAGGAAGGAGAACTATATGAACCTCGATTTCCAGCATATTCAGAATACGCAACCGGTATTATGACGACCCCTAAAGAGACGCACGAGGCATATTTTTTAATCGATAT
This sequence comes from Promethearchaeota archaeon, assembly GCA_014729315.1. The sequence continues at coordinate 2,817 of WJKD01000008.1, forward strand.
GGCGTGTAATACCCTAAGGAATATTGCAAAGAGAGCAAATTCTAAACCATTCCATATGCGAGTTGACTTCTGGGGTCCTCACGAACCCTATTTTTCGACGCAAGAATTTATAGACCTTTATAATGCTGATGATATACCCGAGCATCCAAACTTCATCGATAACTTGGATGATAAACCTGAACTTTATAAAAAACAAGTTGGCGATTTGCTTGCTAAAGATAATCAATTAATTCTTCCAAACCCGTTACCTTGGTCAGAATGGCAAAAGGTCTTAGCAATCAATTACGCAGAACAAACCCTTATTGACGAAGCTGGCGGAATTCTTCTTAACACATTAGAGGAATTGGGGTTAAGTGAAAACACAGTTCTCATGTGGGGGACTGATCACGGCGATGCTTTAGCGTGTCATGGGGGGCATTTTGACAAGGATGCCTATATGGCACAAGAGGTGGTTCGAGTTCCGTTAGCGATTCGATATCCAGATGTGATACCAAGCGGGCAGAAGAGCGAAAAACTCGTAAGTACTTTAGATTTCGGACCTACTTTCTTAGACGCTGCGGGTTTAAAATATAGCTCTCCCGTTGATGGGAGAAGTCTTTTGCCTTTATGTAAGGATCCAACTATAGAATGGCGAAAGGACTTGATGTGTGAAACTCATGGTCATTTTACAACTATAGTAGGTAGAATGATTGTGGACGATCGATATAAATATGTCTATAACGAGGGTTACATGGACGAATTTTACGATTTAAAGAAAGATCCGTTTGAACTAAAGAACTTAATCAAAAGTAATCAGCACTCGAATGTTTTGAACTCATTAAAAGAAAGATTAAGGATATGGAGGAAAAAAACGGGAGACAATGTCTCTTTCAGCGATATTCGAGGTAAGCGATTAACAAATTTTCATTAATTGAAATTCAAAAATCTTCTTACAATATCATAATTATTAATCAATTTTTACCATATCTTCTTTCTTCTCTATAAAAATCGGAATAGGTTTCTTAGTTTTTATTGATCTGAGAGTCTGCTTTATTTTTTTTGGAGTAATGATTATATTAACCAGCCTTCTCTCTCCGATTAAACGAGAATTCTTAAATTAAACCCAAATTTAAGGTTGAATTTGATATCTGGCTAAAATTATCAAATATAAACCATTAAATAACAGTATAATCCTTGCTATTATTTTTAAATTTTTAATTATCATTTCTAGTGAGTCGCACATGAAATGCACGGATCAAAGGCCCTTACGATCGTTTGTACTTTTCTTGTGACAGTGTTAATATCTTCTTTTTCATAAAGGGATTTTGCGTAATTCGTAAGCATCTGATTAATTAGGGGTATGTTTATCTCAGTAGCAATGAAAAGTTTTACTTGTTTTATATTTTTATAGTCATCTAGCAAATAGTGATGTATTAAAGTTCCTCTCGGAGCTTCAACAACTCCAAGGCCTTCGTTGTGGTGAGGATTTTTAAGAACGGGCAATGGTGAAGATTGAGTTAGATTAGTGTTCTCTAAGAGAGTTATCGCATTCTTACATTCAATTAATAGTTCAAATAATCTAAGAAAGTTAGCAAATAGTAGGTTCTCCTTCCATGAGTTTTCGAATGAATCTATATACGAATAAAATCCGTCAAACTCGTAAAATTGTAATACATTAAAGCGAGCAAGAGGTCCAACTATAAAATTAAGCTTTTTATCTGAAATTGAAGTGATCCCACGTACGAAAGGATCGAGATCTTTATCGAAATAATCATGATAATTGTCGATACTAAAACTAAAGGACTTATGGTCCGTATTTCTTTTAATAGAGAAATTTCCTTCATACCTATCGTAAATATTTTTATTATTTATTGCCAGATATTTAACATAAGGAAGACCAAAAGCTTCTGGAGGATTTTTATGGGAAAATAATTGTAGAAAATGGTCCAAAATCCATTCCAAATTTTCTATAGCTTTATGTAAATATTTCATAGCAAGCGTCAAGTTTTTTGTTTTATGCTTATATAACTGTCCCCCTGGAACAGCGGTGATCACGTGAATAGGACGACCACCAAAGATATTATCTATTTCATTTCCAATTTTGATTAATTCGTATATTTTCGTGGTGAGCTGCGGATTAAATTTAATAAGTTCGTAAGGATCAAGTGTTTTGTGACTATATTCAAAAATTTTTAATAAGTCCGGATAAGATTGGAAAAAAAAATGCATTAGATGAGATTTAAGCATCTCACCAGTCAATAAAAGTCGTCTAATATTAATTGATTGCTTACTTGGTTTGACATTATACATGGATTCGATAGCTTTACAACTTGCGAGAGTCTGAGAGATATCACATAAGCCGCAAATGCGAGATACGATTTTAGGGGCTTCCATCAAATTCTTTCCTTTTAATATATTTTCGAATCCTCTAAAGACTTCAGTTTTGAATTCAACAGTTAAAATCTTTTCGTGTTTTACGAAAACATTTACATTCGCATGACCTTCTATTCTCGTACAGACATCTATTACTTTTTCCATAATCTCACCTCATCATTTCTGGTCTTGAAAATCTATAAAAAATCTCATCGTAATTTTGTAAATTTTTCGAAATTTTAAATAAACTGAGAAAATTGACTAAATTGGAAACAAAATCCTTTGCAACTGGTCCCACACATCCCTCACAAGGTATACCTTGTTTAATACATTTGTGATCGCAACCGTCCCTGGTAATTGGCCCCAAACATAGAATACCTCTTTTGAGAAAGCAGTTATCCTTCGCACCTTCAAACTCTATATCATCGTTTGTGGGAAAGAATTTCTCAATAGTCAAATCATTAAGTGAAGTTAGGTCTTCTCTATAAGGACATTCGGCACACATAACCTTCTTAGGAAGAACTATCTCTTTTCTTTCAATTAATGTAATTATCATATTTCCTAAAAGTTTATAAGGCGGTGGACAACCCGGAATAAACCCATCGATTTCAATATATTGAGTTAAAGGATGAGCATCTTTATGGTTGGAAAGACTAAGTATCCCTCCAAACGCGGCGCATGAGCCGAAAGCATAAACTTTTTTGGACTGTTTCCGGATTCTTCTTAAAACATCTATTTGTGATTCTTCTGAGATACATCCTTCAATTAATGCAAAATCAAAATTATCTTCGATTATATGATTATCGCATATAAAAGGAAAATGAAGAATATTAGTTCTCTCCAGAAATTGAGGAAAAACATCTAACGACATTAATGTTGAGATACAGCCACTACATCCTACAAAAGAATGAATTAATACTTTAAGCTTCAATATTCCTCTCCTCCTTTAAAGACTGATAAAATTTATTAACAATTTTAGCAAATTTCTGACCTTCTACTGCGTTCATATTTTCAAGAAAGAGTCTCTTTTCCATTTTGGGTCCGAATATCTTTTTCAGTAATCTCACTCTTTTTTTAGCTTTATCAATGCCATCAATATAACGACACGCATCGTTTCTACATCCAATAATCATAACTCCATCAAAGCCAAGCTTAAAAGATTTTAAAATGAAATTAGTATCAACTCGTCCCGTGCAGGGTACTTTCACAATAAAAATATTAGGATAGTAAAAGATTTTTTTCAAGCCTGCATCATCCGCAGCTGCATATCCACACGATTGACAACAAAAAGCAATTATTTTAGGATGTTCTTGGAATTTTGAGTAAGTTTCAATAGTCTTAAGTATTTTTTCAGAAGTATTAATGTTCATTTCTATCGCATTGGTGGGGCAGATGCTTACACAAGTTCCACATCCCTTGCATTTAAATTTATCCACATGAATTTTTTCTTTTTCAATAACTAACGAATTAAAAGGACAACATTGAACGCATAGTCCGCATAATCCGCATTTTTCTTCGTTGATTTCCACTCCAGTGCTTTCTTCTAGTAGATAATCGTTTGATAGAAGCGAAATCACTTTTAGAGCAACGTAATTTGCGGTGGATTTCGTTGATTGATAACTTAAGGGACCAAAAATTGAGCCAACGCCATAAATTCCGGATGCTAATGTTTCCTCGCTCATGAAACCGGTATCGTCTAGAGTGAAATCCAATATCTTCCTAAGTTCTCTGAGATCCTCATTAGGAATGGCATTGATATTTAATATTATCAGATCGCTAGGAAATTCTACAGAATCTGCTATAATTACATTCCCGTTTTCTCGGTGTTCCACTTTAATTTCTTTTGCGTAAAGAAATCGGGGATCGACGGATTTTAATAGTAATTGTTGATTATTTTTAATTCTCTTTAAATCACAGAAAATATTTACTTCACATTTGGGATTTTTTAATTTAATGCAATTTAAATATTTAAGAGCAAGAATATCTGAATACTCGTTCTCGTAGTTTCTGGGTCCCACATCTTGAATTATAGAAATAGCCTTAGGTGGTTTCATGTTGGAAAGTTTTAGTATTTTCCCTTGTGTAATACCGTCTGATGCAAGTATTCTCTCAAACTCTGGTGATGTAATAATATCATTTTTTGGATCGTAATGATATTCTTCTAAATGAGAATATAAATTAGATCCAATTGCTATTACTTTTGCTCCCACTATGATTTTTATTTTTTCAGATTCTTGATTGAAGTCAATTGCTTTGTTCAAGCATGTACGCCTGCAAATTCCACAGTTGATACAATCTTTAATATCTTCCTCTTTAATTAAGGGTAGGTAAGGATAACAATTTTGAAAGGGAAGATGAATGATTTTTCGAATACCTAGTCCAAATTCATATTCGTTTGTTTTTTCAATTCCACAAACATCTATGCATTGCTTACAACCCGTGCATTTATCTTCATCTACATATCGCGGTCTTTTAATTAAATTAAGCGTAAAATGTCCTACTTCTCCAGAGACTGATTCTATTTCCGTGTTGGTAAAGATTTCAATGTTTTTTTCTTTAACGAGCTCCCCGATTAGTTCGGATACAAAGCAAATAGAACAATCCCCCATACCGTAAATTCTATGCCATCTTGCAACCTTACCTCCCAGAGTAGGGGCTTTTTCAATTAAATATACTTTAAATCCTGCTTTCGTAATGTTTAGAGCAACGGTCATCCCCCCGATACCTCCACCAATGACGGCACAAGTTTTTTCTACTTCTACTTTTTTTATCTTTATTTCTTTCTGGAGACTTACTCGCTCAACCGCAGCTTCAATTAAAAGTTCTGCCTTATTTAAAGCATTTAAATGATTAATTTGAGAAGATGTAGAATCATGAACCCAGCAACACTGTTCTCTAATATTTGCGATTTCAATATTGGCACTGTCAATCACACCTTTAAATAATCTTTCAAAAATATTCTGATGGGTTTTTGGAGAACACGCAGCAATTACCACTTTATTGAGAAAATTTTCTTTTACCCAATCGTTAATTTTTTCTAAATTTTTTTCTTGGCATAAGTTTTCAAAAATCTTCACAGAAACAACCCTTTTTAATTTACTAACATAATTATGAAGAGAATGAATGTTTACGATATTTGAAATTTCGGTATTACAATTACATATAATAACCCCAACTCGGTTGATGGCGCTTCCTTTAGATTTAAGATATTCAATATCTTCTCCAGATAAGATTCTTTTATTTAAATTTAATATTTTTATAATCCTTTTACCGTCTTGCGTGAGAAAATAAGATTTGTTGTCCTTACCTATAAGAGACCCTAGTTTTTTAAGATGAAAGTTAAGTTGTCCTGTTGAATCGAGATTTAATTTATTTAAAAGATCAGTATATTGGATATATCCCTCTTTCTCAAGTAATAATAAAATATCGCGTCTAAACTCGTGGGACAAAATTGAATATATATCCGTTTTTTCATCGCCTTCCACCAATTTTTAAGGACTCTATTTTGCTAAAAAAAAATAAAATTTTTTTTTTTGACAACTGATGTTGTCATATGCAAAATATTATTTATGAAAATATAAATCTTTGTGACCGAGATCAATAGTGTTATATAGAGGATCACAAATTGATCGACGATTTTAGTATAACTAAAAAACTAATTAGAATTTCATGAAGAAAAAAAAATTTGTCAAATATCCAAAAATTTTTCTTGTCAAATCTTTTATATTAGGACTTTTTGTTTATTTAATTAGAAAAATTACTTCACATTATAATTTATAAAAAAGAGGTGTTAAGCGAGATGGAAGTTTTAGAACTGAAACCAATAAAAAATAAGAAAATCTGTGCATATATTGCAAAAAAGAATAAAGATGACTTTCACGATTTTGACATAGTGAAGTTGGAAGATTTTATTAAAAGCAAAGCAATTAATTTTGTCACGGTAGACTTTAATGTTAATATGAAAGATTTTCGAGAGTCTGACCTATCAAAAATGCTTGATAAATTGAACATTAAATATTTTCAAGTCGATATCCCGGAGTACGCATTAGGATATTTATATGAAGAAATCATCGAAAAAGAGGAATTACTCAACGAATTGTTTGAAGAATACGAAACTATGGAAGAGAAGGAGTCATATAAAGGTGAAAGTCTTAAAAATTGGATTGATATGCTCAGAGAGGAAATCCAATCGAAGGAGATCTTTATAAGTTTAAAATTAAGACCCCAATGGATTGTGAAGAAAATGACAGAACTTACGAAGAGTTTTGAACAAGAAGAGGTAGCGTTTCTCCATCTTGTCCAAGCTGATATATGTGAAGATATCTGTGTTCAAATAACAGATCAGCTCCGTGATTTGAGAGTAAAGGTTGTTCAATATACAAAAAAACACAACATTATAAATATTGAATTTTAAAAAATTGGAGGGAAAAAAATGCCTGAAGTTTTGGAATTAAAACCGTTAAAAGAAAAACATCTTAAGTTGATCATTGTCGAGAGTGAATTTCCCATCGATTGGTGGTTTGAAGTTCCTGAAAATTTAAGAGAAGATCTCATTTGGAATCTACATCTTATTTCAAAGGAATATTTAGATTTAATTGAAGAACTTGTTAAGAAATATGATGTCGATTTCGTTTTAGAAGAGAGACCTAATTATATGGACGATTCAGGAAATATATTAGATCCCCTTAAAGCTTTATTCAAGGAGAAAAATATTCCTTTCACACATGCTGATATATCAGAAAACGCTCAAGATTATTTATCCTCTGCATTAGACGAACATCGTACTATGCTTAAAAAACTTGAAAAACGTATCGAAGAGATGATAGTTACAAAAGGAGGAATACCCGCCGAAGACGAGCTTTTCCAGAGATTGTTACTTTGGAAAGAATACTTGCAATCCGATTACCATCAACAAGAAGACGAGGTAAGATACAATGTTAGGGAAGCTTGGATGATGATGAATATTTTAAACCTAGCGAAAACAGTAGAAGGCAAAAAATTGAAAGGTTTATTCATATGTGATTTGAGACATTTTAATGGACTTGAAAAATTAGCTGGCGACTTAGGTGTTGATACAGAGCAGATTAAGATTAAAAGATCAATCAGAACTATAGAAAATGAAAAAGAACTTGAAGAAAATGTTGAAATTGAATTAAACTAATAATTTTTTTTATTTTTATAAGATTAGCTAAAAATTTGGAGATGATATGAATTATGGAAAATATTGAAAGAGAAGTGGAATCAATTTTAGGGCGCAAATCAATTATTGAATTGATACCTATTAAAGTTAAAAAGGCGGATAAGTCTGATAAAATCTGTTATTTTTTCGATACAGATGATTACGCCTCACCATTTGATATCAACATGGCTTACGATGCGGGTTTTGATATTGTGGTTCCTATTAGTAAGATGTCAGCCGATCAAGTGCCAAAGCTAGTTCAAGATGCCATCTTTTCTCGGAAACCAGGAGCTCCAACGACATTTTTTATAGGAGGATCGGATGTTAAGGAGGGAGAAAAAATAGCTAAAATGGTTAGAAAATCTTTAGTTCCTCCTTTTGAATGTCCTGTCATAATAGACCCAAGGGGATCGCATACAACCGCTTCTGCTGTTGTTGCTATGACTATGAATGTTGCTGATAAAAAGCACGGGATAAAACATTTAAAAGGTAAAAGCGTAGTGATCTTTGGTGCTGGTCCCGTTGGTCGAATAGCTGCGATTCTAGCGGCTAAAATCGAGTGTAATACGTATATTGTTGAAACTTGGGAAAAAGCGAGTAAAGAATCAATTAAAAAACTCGCAGAAGATTTGACTCGTGAAGCAGGAGAAGGTTCTAATGCTATAGTAGGTGTCTTTGCTCCTTCATTAGAGCAGAGATTTGAAGTTGCAGAAGAGGCAGATGTAATTTGGTCGTTAGCCGCTGCGGGGATTGAAATTTTGACAGAAAAATGGATGGAAAAATTAAAAGGTAAAAAATTAGTAGTTGATATTAATCTCGTTCCTCCATATGGAATTGAAGGGATAAAACCCAAACATAAAAATGAAGAAATATATCCGGGTATCTTCGGAATAGGGGCACTCGTTCTTGGGCGTTTAAAATCTAATAGTGAAGCTGAGATTCTAAAGGAGGCAGCCAATACTAAAGGCTCTAAAATATTTAATTACAACTTCGCTTTTGAGGTTGCAAAGAAATTATTAGCAAAGTAGTAATTTAATTTCCCGTCGCTTAATAAGCGACTTTTTTTTATTTTTTTATCATACAAAAAGGGGGTAAAAAATGGGAGAGGTTTTAAGGAAAGCAAAAAAAGTAAGAGTGAAAGATTCATTTAAGGAAGATGCGGGTAGGGGAATCGTAAGAATTGATCCTGAAATAATTACCGACTTAAATTTAAAAAGTGGCGACGCAATTGAAATACATCATACAATTGACAATAAAAGAACTGCTGCACTAGTCGCTATGGGAAAACCAGAAGACGCTGGAGCGAATATCATAAGAATAGATCCTTCCTTAAGAAGAAATTTAGGTGCCGCTGTCGACGATTATGTCGAGATTGGCAAAATCGAAGCAATTGCAGCAAAAACATTAACATTTGCGGGATTTGAACAATCATTCTTAATACGAGATCCTCATTTATTAGTCAGAAAGCTTGAAAAAAGAGTGGTTACTAAGGAGGATATTCTAAGTTTTTACGCAATGGGACATAGAATAGATTTAGTCATAATAGATTATACTCCCGATGCAAAAGTCGTAATGATTGATTTGAACACAATGATAAAATTTGTCGATAAAGATTATCGTAAATCTTTTAAAGAAAAGCCATCAAGAATTCGTTATGAAGCGGTAACGGAATTAGAAGAAGAAATGCAAAAGATTAGGGAAAGGGTAACTTACGAAGATATTGGAGGTTTAGAAAATGTAATTCAAAAAGTCCGAGAGATGATAGAACTTCCTTTAAGACATCCTGAATTGTTTAAAAAGATAGGAATCGAACCTCCAAAAGGAGTTTTATTGCATGGACCCCCCGGAACGGGTAAAACCTTATTAGCTAGAGCGGTTGCTTCCGAAACAAATGCTCACTTTATTTCCGTTAGTGGTCCTGAAATAATGAGTAAATTTTTTGGACAGAGCGAGGAAAATTTAAGAAATATTTTTGAGGAAGCTAAGAAAAATGCACCATCTATCATATTTCTTGATGAATTGGACTCAATTGCACCCAAGCGTGACGAAGGGAAAGGATTAGTTGAATCTAGGGTTGTAGCTCAATTACTTTCACTAATGGACGGAATAGAGGATAGAGGGGAAATTATTGTCATTGCTGTTACTAATAAAATTAATAATGTGGACGAAGCCTTAAGGCGGCCCGGAAGGTTTGACAGGGAAATTGAGATTGGCGTTCCTGACGTAAATGGTAGATACGAAATTCTTTTAATTCACACTAGAGGAATGCCTTTAAATAGAGATGTGGATCTTAAACTCATTTCAGAAAAAACTCACGGATTCATTGGAGCAGATATTAAGGCATTAGTAAAAGAAGCGGCTATGTTAGCAATAAGAGAAATTATACCTGAATTAGATTTAGATATTCAAATACCACAGGAAATATTGGACAAATTAAAACTTAAAATGTCTCATTTTATAAGGGCACTAAATAGTATTGAACCTTCGGCACTACGAGAAGTTTTAATAACAAAACCCACTGAAACATGGGATGACATAGGCGGTTTAGAGGAAGCAAAACAACAATTAAGAGAAGTGATCGAGTGGCCTTTAAAATATCCTAATTTTTATAAATACATGGAATCAAAACCACCGCACGGTGTGATTTTATTTGGTCTTCCTGGAACGGGTAAAACTTTACTAGCAAAAGCTTTAGCGCACGAGACGGAACTAAACTTTATATCCGTTAAAGGTCCCGAATTCCTATCAAAATGGGTAGGGGAAAGTGCTAAGGCAGTGAGAGACACCTTCAGAAAAGCGAGAACAGCTGCTCCTTGTATTGTTTTTTTTGACGAAATTGACGCAATTGCGGTGAGAAGAAGCGAAAATTCAAGTTCTCGCGTCGTAGAACAAGTAGTAGCTCAGCTTCTAACTGAAATGGACGGTTTAGAAAGTTTAAAAAATGTGATTCTTTTAGCAGCAACAAATAGACCAGATATGCTAGATCCCGCTTTACTTCGATCGGGAAGATTTGGAAGACATATCGAAGTACCTTTACCAAATAAAAGATCGAGAGAGATAATTTTTAAAATTCACATTGAAAATCGTCCGCTTAATAAGAAAGTTAATATTGAAGAGCTGTCCGAACGCCTAGAGGGTTATACGGGTGCGGACATTAAAGAGATATGCGAAGAGGCTACGATTTATGCAATTAGAAGGGGGATATTAAAAAAATATGTAATGGATCACAATCCTGAAACATTTAAAAAAATCACTATTACCGAACACGATTTTAAAAAAGCTATTGATAAAATAACTCAAGGAGCAAAAAGGGCAAAAAAGTCTTACAAAGAAACTGTAAAGGAACCCATCGAAAATATATACGGCTAAGTAAACTCAAATATAAAGACATTCAGTTTTTACCTCCGCCTTTTTTCTTTTTTCCAATTATTTAAAATTATATGATTTAAAGAGGTTAAATTGTGAAGAGAAAAAATTTTTTTAACAACTGAATTTTGAAAAAAAAATTTGTCAAAACGACTAACATTTTTCTTATCAAATTTTTTTTATTAGGGCTATTCGATTATTTAATTAGAATAAAACTGATAAAAATAAAAAATAGGAAACAAGGTGTATGCTAAAATGGAAGTAACCGTAAATTATAATATAGGAATGGTTGATGAAAAAGACGAATCTCAAAAAGAGAGATTTCTGAGGGAATTTGGCAACGGATACCTATGGGCAGAAATACAAGAAAAAGAACATCAACTTGCAGAATACTTAAATGAGATAGAATTCGTATCGAAAAATAAGAAGGATTCCTTCAAAGAACAATACTTAGATTCGATTGTATGGAATCTTAAAAAGGAGATAAGCGAGCTTAAGAAATTTTTTCAATAATTTTTTTCCTATTCTTTTTTTAAGGTTTTCTTTTAATTTCAGTTTTTATGAACTAGAAAATGAACACTTGTTATAATTAAGCAGCTGAGAAAATATTTTATACTCTGAGTGCAAGAAATTAAACAATTTTGTTTACAAATTAACTTTTTTGATTAATTTTTAATTTTTAATCTCTTTAACATTCTAAAAAATAATAAGAATATATTGAATGATTAAGATAATGAAAAGAAATATCGAACATATTGTTTCTGAGAAACTTAATTCAAAAATCATTGATTTAAGGAGGATTGAAACGGGACTCTTCAACGATACTTACTTTGTTAAAGCAAACAAAGTCGTGTCCGAATTAAAATCCAAACCGGTAAATACGAACGAGTTTATCATCAGGATCGCCCCTAAAGACGATTCGGGATTTTTATTCTACGAGGTAAATATGATGGACCAGGAACCAAACATTCACGAAATAGTATCGCAAAAGACTTCAATCCCTATTCCTCAAATATACGAGTTTGATAACTCAAGAAAAATTATCGAGAGAAACTACTTGATAATGGAAAAAATGGAAGGTATAGCACTCAGTCAAGCATATTTTTTAACTCAAATTCAGAGAAAAAACATCTTCCATCAAATAGGGCAATATTTACAAGAGCTACATAATATTCACGCTTCGGAGTATGGTTACTTAGGAGAGCATCGACCTATGGAGCCTCAAAAAACTTGGTGGGAGGCATTTACTATAATGTGGTCTAAATTAATTGACGATGTCTTTAATTGTGGGGTATATTCGGAAAGCGAAGCTCAGAAATATAAAGATCTCCTATTATCGCATAGAGAATATTTTGTTGCGAGGAATAGTGTTCCTTCAAGCCTCCTTCACATGGATATTTGGGCTCAAAATATTATGGTCAATGAAGGAGGCATGATTACAGCAATAGTAGACTGGGATCGCGCATTATGGGGCGACCCCGAAATAGAATTCACAGTGTTAGATTATTGTGGAATTTCAACTCCTTCTTTTTGGGAGGGTTATGAAGGTCAGCAAGCGGACAATAAATCCTCTAAAGTGAGGGATCTCTATTACTTACTTTACGAACACCAGAAGTATATTCCTATAAACATTTGGAGAAGAAAAAATAAAATCAAGGCACAGTCCTACAAGCGAGATTGCGTAAGATTATTTAAAAAATTAGAAAAAATTGGATGAATATTATTACACGACAATAATCGGAAATCTCTAACTTACCCGCTTTTAAGCATTATTTCTTTTTTAATAGTAAAAGATGAGCTCTTATTTTGCTCTCTTGAGATAAAAAAAATTCGATCCAAAAGAAACTCTATCTCATTCCAGTCTTTTTGTAAAGAGTTGATAATGCGTTTAATTTTGTAAGTTCCCTTAAATTTTCCAACGCTCAAATGAGGGATATATCCACCTTTAAAGCTATTTACATCGTTACAATTGGGCACTAATGGAAGTAACGATTTTTGAAAGTTGACAATCTTATCCTTCGGTTCGGGCTTTAACCATACTGTATAAGTCTGGTATCGATGTTTAAAGAACCAAAATTCTTCTAATTTGATTGTAAAAGGTTGGATTGTAGTACATACTTCTCGAAAGCGAGCTTCAAGAGCGCTAAATTCGTCCTCAGACTTAAAAGGATAGAGTAAATTGATATGGGGCATCCAACGATTAATTTGAGGATCGTGTTTTCGTCTAATCTCTTGGATGGAATTCCAAATTTTTTTGGGGGGGATGATCACTACGGCTGAAGTGTATACTTTACTCATGATATTAATTAGTTAAATATTGCGTGCCCTATATTCTTTTTATATATAACCTTTTTATACTAGTGTAGTTTATTTAGTTAATGAGCATGAACATTAAACAAAGACATTTTATTAAATCGAGTGAGATTAAACAACTGAAAGAAGATCTAAAGAAACAATATAATGATGATTTTGTAAATCAAATCTTTCCTAAGAAATATAAGGTTGAAATGATCCTTACCGAGGAGGAAGATGTTTTATATGCTGTTGACGGCGATTTAACGGTGTGGAAATCGAAGGAAGGGTATCTTCCTGTTTTAACACTGTTGTTAGATAAAAGAATTGGTTTGAAAACGGTAATCGTAGATATGGGAGCTGTGCGTTTTGTAACAAATGGTGCAGATATTATGAGACCAGGGATAACAAGAATTGACGACGAGATCAAGAAAGGAGAAATAGTAAGGATTGCGGACGAAAATAATAACAGAACTCTTGCTGTTGGAAAGACAATGTTCGATGCCGAGGAAATGAGGCAAATGAAATCAGGTAAAGTAGTAAAAAATCTCCACACAATTAACGATTCGGTATGGGAGTTTGCAAAGAATTTCCATTAAAATATTTATTTGCTTGCTTCTTCTTTTAATAAAGACGAGAGAATAGTCTTTTCTTCTTTTGACAAGATACTAAAATCCTTGCTTTTAATGTGAAAAGAATCCCGAAGAAAATCCTCTTCTAGAGACATTAGAACTAGCAATGCGTTTTTTACGAATTCTTTATTATTCTTCTGTTTAATATTTTCCATTAATTGAATGATGGTTTGACTTTTCCATAAATCAGATTTCTCTTTACTTTTTTTGCATTCTAAAAATTTCTCAAGAATTTTGTCGTAAAACTCATCTTCGCATTTCATTTCTTATCAGTGTAACGATCGATGGATGATTTATATAAATGTAATAATACTTAGATCGTAGGAAAATAAAAAGGTGTCCTTTTTAAAACCATTATGTTCTATTGTTGCGAAATAATCTAGATTAAAACTTTAGCAAAGAGTTTTTCATAATTCAGATGATTTAAAATATTTAAATTAGATCCTCGTTTTAGAAAATAAGAAAGCGTAAGTAAGAAGTTTAAATTGTGTCTTAGATTGAATTTACTTTTTATTCAAAATTTTGTCCCTTTTAGAGAGATATTCGGGACAAAGCATAAAATTTTGTAGCTTATAGCAGAGATCGCTCTTTTTCGGTAATTTGCACTTCTCGAAAAATGCACACCTTAAAGAAATATCTCCTTTGGGTTTTAATTTTAAACTCATGATTATACCTATTATTAGATTTGTTTTATTTTCTTAAAAATTATACATACGCAGTTATAATAAAGATAATTTATTTATTTGATAATAATCTTTTTCATAAGTCGTTATTTCGTATCAGAGTTACAAAATATCTATAGTTTTCGGTTTTCTCGTATAAAAACTTTACGATAATGCTTATATTTAATAATTTTATCATTCTTAGAATAAAAAATTTCCACTCGAAGCGACCCCATTTAAATTTTATTAAGTCAATAATCGATTAGTCTTTACAAAACCATTTATAAACAACTTTCGTATAATTATGAATATAGGTCAATAAGACTGATAATGTAAAAATATCTATAACATAGAAAAAAATTAATATTATATAGATATTGTAATACGCAGGTACAACAAGGCTCTATATTAGAATTTTTACATATATTACTTAGATCTTATTCAAGGGTTATCAAGGAAATATTGCTAGTTGATTATCCTTAAAAATCAAATAATAAAGGTCGTGTGTAAAGTTGAGTATGTATAGAAGTTACTTATTAAAGAATAATTTTTACGCAAAAAAAGGAAATGAAACGAGAAGGAATCCAGACGAACCAAAAGTATTTATAAAACACGATGAAAATATCGGTGGAATATATGCTATCGTAGAAAACGATAATAAAGGGGTAAAAATACATGCAAATGGTGAAGAGCATTTTTTTAACAATTTCGACAGATTGGAAGTGTTTTTAAATCGGCTTAAGAGAACGCAAGATGATTTTGTAAAAATCTTAAAAAGAAAAAACCTCTCGAAAAGACTTAGAACTTTGGATATTTAGATTTTTATCCTTATTTCTTAATTATTTTCACAGAACCTATATTCTCGTTTGTTAGATAATTTTTTTTCGAATATTTTCGCTTGAGAAGAAATTTCTAATAAATTAACCATTCTCTTTAATAAAAGCGATATAAAATGACTGAGCCTCAGAAAGATATTGGCTCATATCTGACGGAATTATTATATTCAAGAAAGCAATAAGTTATAAAGGAAAAGTTCTATCTTATTTACAAAGTTGTAAAAAAAGAAAAATCAAAAACCAAGAGGAAGGGAAACCTTTTGAGATTGAATACAATTTTGGGAAAAATCCTTCATGCAGACTACGAAAGATTTGAGGATCTACTAGAAGTATCCGATATTTATTCAAACGAATCACTCCGAGATAACCTTGATAAGATTATGAGGGAGTGGAAGAACAATAAAATAAGTCTTTCAGTACTTAATGCCCAACTAAAATTCATTTATTCGTATATAGATCAACAGAGAATAAAGATTTCTTTTCAAAATCACATTGCCTTTCCAATAGGATATTTTTCATCTTTTTTACGGTTAAATGCTTGTTTTATCTATTCATATCTTAAAACTAATTATATTAATGTTAAACTTTTTCGTTTGTACAAAGGTTTCGATAAATTTAAGAATTTTATTAAAAGTAAAAAACCGCCTTACGTGATTTTTACTCTTTCCCAATTTCATTACCTTGATTACTTAAAACAGCTTATCCCTTTTTTAGAGAATCAGAATGTGAATGTAGTTCTCGGAGGGAATGTATTTATTTATGACGAAGATCTTAAAAAAAGTTTTCCTAATTCTATTTTTCCTAAAGATTGTTCAGAATTGGTGAATTTACTTAAATTAACAATTAAGGTGTAAAAGAAATCAGTGATTTAAGAATCGGAATTGTTGCTTGCGCATCATTGCATCGTCAGTTGGAGCAAATTGTAAACACGATAGATAATCAATTCAAAATATATCCATTAATTCCCCCATGTACCTTTAATCTTAAAATAGAATTAATCAAATATTACATCGACAAATCCATAATAGAAAATAGTATCACTATTTTAGCATACGGTCTTTGCCATCCTGAGATGAAGAAAATGTTAAAAGAACATGGTGAGAGGGTAATAAGACTAAAAGGAAGTAATTGCTACGAAATGTTACTCGGAAAAGAAAAATACGAAGAATATCACAATAAGGCATACTGGATGCTCAACAAACCCTTTTTAACCCGATTTAAAAAAGATCTCTTAGCGGGTTTTGAGTTAGATACCATCAACGGAAAGATGCTCATGGCAGAAACTTATAAAAAATTACTATATTTAGAATTTAAGGAGGATCCATTGGATCGTTCAATCGTAGGTAATTTTGCTCACGAAGTCTATTTAGATTACGAGATTTTTACCGTAGAATTGAAACATTTAAAAGGATTATTAAAGGAAGCTATTAAATCATCAAAACCTACTAATCTCAATCAAGATCGAGAAAATTTTATGGAAATTCTAAAAACACCGGAATTAATTACCGTATTACAACAGATTGACGAGATAATCTACAAAATAGATGTACATACGCGGAAAATCACCTATATTAGTCCGCAGATAAAAAATCTTCTTGGTTATACACCTTACGAATTTATTAAAATAATAAACGAAGAGATAGCAATTCCTTTATACGCTGAAGAGGATCGAAATGATATTTTGGCAACCAGATATAAATTTCTACTTGAGTCTTTAGAACAAAAACTCAATGATACATTTAGAGCAGAATATCGTATGATGCATAAAGATAACCATTTTATATGGGTTGAAGAGAAGTTATATCCAATTTATAATAAAGAA
>WJKD01000484.1 GCA_014729315.1 Promethearchaeota archaeon
CAATTCCCGGATAAATTCAAAGACCTTTTGCTTGGCTATTAACGCTTTTCTATTATTGACATTCATCTTTTAAATAATATTAAGTTTCTCTATCCAACTGTCTTGCAATTTTCATCACTTTATTATAATCTGAAAGCCCTACGACCAAAGCATACGGTCGTCCCCTTCTCTGAACCACATAGCTATCTTTTTTATAATATGCACGTTCTAAAATTTGAGCAAGATTATTTCTGGCTTCTGTTGTATTAATAATTTTAATCATAGAAAAATTAAATTATTCACATCAATATAAGCATAGATCAAATTGTACAACATGTCAAATTGAAATGAGTCCTTTTTATCGATTAAGGTTTAATTCTTTCTGCTCCGGTTTAACTTGTACCGAATTTGCGAAACTGCTCAGTCGCTGGATATCATCATCAGTAAACAAACGCCATCCACGTCGATCCGTATGCTTCACATCTTCTACCACATTATCCCTGATCCACCTGAACCAGGTCGGTCTGCTTATTCCAATCCTATCCAATGCCTCTTTTGTTCGATAAAATTTTTGTCCATTGATTTTAATCGGCATCTACAAATACTCCTTTGCTGCAATCTTATTTCAAATAGTATCAACAGGTATTAAAATAAATCGAAAATTTTTATAAAAGTCAAGGAAAATATTAAGTTTGATTAATTTATTTTTTGGCTAATATTAGACAAAAAACCTACTCGAAACTACGCACCCGTGCTAATTCCCTTTATTCCGCCCACTGGACTCGAAATCCAGTGGACGGTAAAAGAAAACTAATCGCTGACCAGGGTTCTAAGATGTGGAATGACTTTTTCCAGCTCATAAACACCTAAAGGCTCTTCTTTGTATTGACCCCAGGTGGTGTAATAGTAAATCACGTCGATAATCTCTTTGGTTTCCGGATCTACGAATATCTTGAATCCGTCTGCCGGACCACCCCAGGAAAGCTCGAGCGTGTAAACGATTTGCTTGGAAAGCGCCAGTGCATTATCGATTAGCTGTTGGGCTGTTTCCTCGCCCTCGAACTGATTTAGGCGGTCGCGAAGGTTATTGATTACCTGAGAACGTGGGCAATTATTAGAGAACATACGATTACAAGGACCAAAAAGCCCTGCTCCGGGATTGGATAACAGGGCTTTCTGGTTAAGCGTGTTAAGATGGTAAGACTATGAAGTCTTTCGACCTTTTGATTTGGTTTGCCTTGATCGGGCAGCTTTAAGACCATTGATGAAAGACTGTTTCGTTCTGGCCTGAACGAAGGTTATGACCCTCTCCTGAAGGTCTGTTTCGTCCCTCGCCTGATCGAATAGCTCTTTGACCTGTTGGGTGAGTTCGTCTTGGTAAGACATAAGAAAATAAAAAACCAGTAAGATTGAATTCGTCTCACTGGATTTAAGGATTAATCGACCTTTATGGAAGCTAAGGCTGAAGCAACCTCAACTTCGCTTTGAATGAAGCACAGAGGGATGGAGTGGCTGTCAAGAGTGGAGCACGCCCCGACCATAAGTCGGGGTGGAAGCACTTTTACAGCCACTGAGACTCTGTGATACAATTCAGAAAAGTTGAGGTGGGGCAGTTTATGGTTTAAGATTTAAAATTTTTGTAGTGATTTGCAGTGAAGGGGTGGTCGCTAAAAAATTTCCCCTCCCCCATTCCCAAATAACCAAATCACTCAAATGATCAAATAACCAAATTATTCATTAGATGATTGTCCGGAACGAACTGCACGCACGTAGAGGCTGCTGTAGTTGAGGTCGTCGTAGTCGCAATAACCGTAGTAGAAATAGACAACCCACTGCCTGCGCTCGCTTATGATGGCGTCAGCTGTCCAAATCCATCTTTGCATACTATCAAACACCGGATCAATATGTAGTCCTGAATTATATCTCTCTGGCTCCATTAAACTCATCGCCTCCTCCAGCGTCGGCAACCGCCAGTCATCATATCCTGCAAATCTATTCATATTGAGTTCATCTATATCTTTTTTAGTATCCTTATATCTCCCATAATTCGATGGTCCACCTTGCTGCCACATTAATCCTGTCGCTCTGTCGACTACCACTGCGTCCCCATTGATAGTTTTTACATCATAATCATTTTTAAATCCACGACCAGTTTTATTCGTATATCTATCATAAAAATCATGCTTTTTAATCATAGTTTTTACATCTTCTTCAGTGAGGCTTTCAGCTGTGCTCCGCAAGTAAATTGTCTGCCAATTTTGTTTCTTTTTATCAATGCTGTTAGTATTACTTTTAGTCTCATTTTTCTTTATTTCAAATTGCTTTTTTGGTTTCGGTTTAGGTGACAATTTTTTTACTATTTCTAAAGTATCATCATCCGCGATTATTTTCCTCCCATCTTTGGAAAATTTTATTTGATAATATCCTCTCTCAATCGGAATTTTTTTCACTTCTTTTTGCGAAGATATATCAATAATTGAAACATCGCCAGTATTTCCGACAGAATACATTATCGCAAGATATTTTTTATCGGCAGACCAAGTAATTACTTTGCGCAAAGATTCTGATGCTGTTGTATCTTTAGTGCCGGATTCAAATAGCGAAGCAACTCTTTCCAATGATTGTATATATTTGTCCCTTTCCTTCAGAAGTTCTTCTTGCAAGGTCTCAATATTATCTTCTAAATTTTTAAGTCTGGTTTGTGCATTTTGCAGGTCAGTCGTTAGTTGCTTTTCCTTGTTTTTAAGAATTTTAATTTCATTTTCCTTTTCACTTATTTTTCTTTTTAAAGAAATAATTTTTGCTTGATTTTGCAGGCTCTGTTTTTGAAGTTCATCCAATTGACTTTTAAGCTGAAATAATTCATTTTCTCTTGAGTTAATTTTAACACTTAAACTATCTTTTTCTTTGCTCAATTCCTCAATTTCGTCCTTTGCAAAATTATACTTATTTCTTTCTTCAACAAGATTGTCAACAAGAATATCTATAGCTCCATTTTTATTTCCATCTTTCTGGGTTTGAATTTTATTTTCTAGTTTCTGTATTTTAAATTGCTGAATACAAAGGTAAGCAATTAATGAGAAAATAATCATAATCAACAAACTACCCAATATACGAACTAAGCGCTTTGCTATCCATTCCCTTGTTTCTTTGTTAGATAATCCCCAGAGCAACAGGGTTACAAAGGCTCCAATCAAGGCTGAAATTATTTGAGGCATAATTGCTCCTTAAAATAAATTTGTTCTATTTTAAATCATTCTATCGGCGGCTGCATAGAACG
>WJKD01000485.1 GCA_014729315.1 Promethearchaeota archaeon
AAAAATCGCACCCTCTTTTAGACGAGGAAGCGAAAGCGAATCGCGCCGCTCAGATGGAACAATTTCGCACCGAAATTGAGAACCAAGAGGCAGAGATCGAATCCCTCAAAAACGCGTGGCGAAACGAGGATCGCGTCGAGCAACTAAGAGAGGAGATCGAAGACCGCACCAGCAGAGGAGCCTTTTCGCTGGAATTTCTCAAATCGATCGTCAAGCTGATGGACCTCTTGAAAGACTCAGAACACGCTACGATCCACCTCAGAACCGACCATCCCCTCAAGGTCCACTTCGCAACCGACATCTATTCTCGCTACTCCGCCCGAAGCTCCGGCGCCTTTCGCATCGGCACGCTCAGAAGCGAAACGTATCTCGCTCCAAGAGTCGAAGAAGCAGAATTCGACGAAGAGGACGACGAGGATTTTTACGACGACGACGACGATTTCTAACCACCGAGAAACCCCAAATACTAACTTCTTTTTCTTTTATCTTTTTATTATTATCATTTTATTATTTCCGATTTTACTTATAATAGAATTCTCACCATTAACACCAACGCTAATACCATATAACACCAAAATAACTAATAACCTTAACTATTCTTAATTATACTGTACCACACCTTTAGCTCCTAAGTCTCCGGATTAGGAACACCGCTTTTTTTCCTATTTTCCATTTTTTATCGTTTTATTCCCTTTTTTTTTACACTCGTCAAGGTTTACGATTTGTTGACCCAAATTACGATAGGGATACACTTGTTTATTGCTCTTTTAGGACATACAACGCTTTACGGAAGCAAATCACCTCTCAGATTGGTGTTTTTCAGGTTAAGATCGGTTTATATAGCCCAAGTAAGCAAACTTCACACGTATCTTTTCGTAGACTAAAAAAGCAAGGCGTTTGAAAACTTATATGCGAATTAAAAGGTATGTCAATCAAACTTAACGGATACACGCGTGAGATTCTGATGGAAACCGCAAAGAAAGGCGACAGACCCCGCATCGCCTCGTTAACCAACGACGAAATCCAGCAGCTCAAATACGAAATCGAGGAATCGCTTTGGAAGGAGTTTAACTTTTACGCCCAAGAATACATCAACAACGCCTTGTATTCTCTTGGAATACTCAAATAACCCACCCCAACCTTTTCTTCCTTTTTTTTCATTCTTTTTCCCTTATTTTTCTTTTTTCTCCTTTTTTTTCGCATTTTTTCCCACGCCAGCCTCAGGATTTCCTTTTTCGTTCGCTTTAAATACCTACGTCGCAACGTATATATGAACCACCATCAAAGAGGTAAAATTCCATGATCAAATCTCTTGACGAGAAGACCATGCTATTGGAGCTCCTCAAAGAAGCAACGTGCGACTCGATCATACACTGCCCCTACTGCAATATGACGATGGAACCCGACGCCGAGCAGTGCCCCGACTGCCGCAAGGCAAACCCCCTCACAAAGCACGGCTACATATAGCTTCAACCGAAAGGAGAGGAGTCCCCGCAACCGTATTTTTCCTTTTTTTTTCTTCTTATTGGTTTAGCGTTTTATGGCTAGCTCAACAATGTGTGAACTTTCCCCCTCCGTTCAAGGATCGTCGCAGAGCCTCTTTCAATACTTAATAGGACCAAACCCGTATATACGTCTTTCTTGACCCTTTAGGCTTTTCTATTCGATTCTCTAAGCAACAATGGACCGAGAGGATTCAAGTCGACGACGACCTTTAGGTCCACGCCCGCAGAAACGAATCCCACACCAAGACCGTCAACGGAAAGACCTTCACTTTTCCAATCAAGCACCTCTCCTTTAGCGAATTAACAGCATACCAGCAAAAATTCATACTCGAAACCGTCAAGAACGCGTTTTATCGCGGGTAATTCTGAAATACACACTACCATAATTTTGCTAAGTCTCCGAATTAGCCTTCTAAGTCTCCGAATTAGGAATATCTCCTTTTTTTTCTTTTTTTTCCTCGTTTTTTTCTACATTATGCTTACTTGTCTCATCGTGCGAAAAAAGGCTCACTTTAAACGATTTTTTTTCTATTTGTCGCAGAGGAAAAAATCAAACATTTTTATATTACAACGTCTTATTATAAATTACATACTCTATGTATGTATTTATAAAATTAAACAAGGTAAAAAACAATTTAAAGGTCGATGAATGTGGTAGATGAATCGCTCGTGAAGGAAATTCAATCTATGATGGACGCCGGTGCAGATGCTGCCGGTCCAGAAGCTGTATTAAAAGTATTTGATTTTTTCAAGCAAGTTAGTAAGGAAAATGAAGATCTAGAAGAAGAATTAGAAGACATGGACATTGCTGTCCAGATGGTCATTACTGACAAGGACAAAAAATTCTGGATCAAGGCTTCTGAAGGTAACATCGAGTTTGGCGATGGAGAGACTGACAATCCTAGTTTCACGTTCTCCTGCACAATGGCAGTTGGCGCCGGTATGTTATTTGGAGAAGTAGACGCTACTTCTGCTTACATGGCTGGAGACATTACTGTCGAGGGTAATCTACAAGACGCTATGGCGTTCCAAGAGATTATCGAACTCGCTATGGAAGCATTCGAAGATATTATTGAAGATATGTAAAATATTTTCGGATTGCCGACACATTTTCCTTAATTCTTTTTTTTTTCTTATTCTGAGATTTATAATTCGATTAGAGAGAATTCGTTTTATTTTGGTATTTTCACTCTCGAAAAGTATTAAACAAGAATATTTAGGGTTCGAAGGGAAT
>WJKD01000486.1 GCA_014729315.1 Promethearchaeota archaeon
CGGATACGGTGTACGTTGCCACCGCGCCGAATTTCGCAAAGGCAATGATCCTGCGCACTGTCGATGGCGGCGTGACCTGGGAAATGATGGCGCAGGCAGAAGAAGCCGGAATTCCCAATCGCTACCCGATGGATCTGGTGGTCAATCCCAATAATTCGCGGGAAGTTTATGCGGTGTTTTCAGGATTTGGCACGTCTCATTTATTCCGATCGCCGGATGCCGGAATTTCCTGGATCGATATCGGCGTCGGACTGCCGGACGTCCCCACCTCTGCGGTGGCGCTCGATCCGCTGTTCCCGGATCACATTTACGTAGGCAATGATCTCGGCGTTTACGTTTCCACAGACCGCGGTTTAAATTGGGAGGAATGGAGCCGCGGCATGCCCACCGCCATTGTCATGGATTTGACCATTTCCCCGGCAAACCGGGCGCTGCGTGCAGCGATGCACGGAAATGGCGTCTGGGAGCGTAAGTTAGTCGGAGCGACCGGAACGATGGTCGCCGAAGCGCCGCCTGCTAAAAGCACGACATTCCGGCTACACCAGAATTATCCCAATCCCTTCTCCAAATCCGGCAGGCAGGGGACAGCAATCACAAAAATCCGCTTTGATCTCAGCCGGACTGATGATGTCGTGCTGAAAGTCTATAATGTACTGGGTCAGGAAATATTGACGCTGGCGCAGGGGAAATATCCACCGGGTCGGCACGAAATCGGATTCGAGGCAGCGAATCTGCCGGCAGGTGTTTATCCGTACGTGCTGCGAATCGGGGATCGTGTGTTGACGAAGAAGATGTTGGTTGTAGATTGATTTTGTGGGATTTGTTTGAGACGGAATTTCGAAATACGGATTATGGAGAGTGGGGGAGAAAAACATGCCCTTATCTGATTAGAACATAATTATACCCATTTACTATGTTTCAATTTTTAATTCAGATACCTTGCCAAGTAAATAGTTGATAAATCCAGAGCATGCTACCAGCATAAATTTGGCATCACTAAATGAAATATTATTCTCTTCAAGGATCGAATGCCTAATTCCCCCTTCATCACTTGTATAGCCATATAGTGAGCTAAAAGCTTTTTCTAAAGCCGGATGGATAGAAGTTCGGTCATTCAATAGTTTCAGCGCAGATCCAAGAGTAGCTTTTTGATTACCGGAGAGTGTACGACAAATATTCTCCACAGCCGAAATTGATTCTTTTATTGAATTTCGATAATCAGGATTTTTACGATCAGAAAGTAATGATAAAGCCGTATTTAGATGCAGATTAATTCCACTAAGTTTTGAATTAGAAGCTGTTTCAATTGCTTCGATTTCATGCACATCAGTAATTGGTGTTATTTCATTGTTAACGAAACGATATCCAGAATTCTCCTTTTCTAAAAAAACATTGCACAACTCAATAAATGATTTAGTGAATGGACTTACAAACTTTGCTGTAAATTCAATTAGATCATAAACCTCATTCCATTCGCAGGAAAAAAAATACTCACGCACTTTGCTAACAGCACTTTCAAATCTAGGCAAGTTATCAACAGGTAATTTGAAGTAAGAAAGCCAGTATTTACGCAAAAGATTATTTATATTCTGAGATTCCCTTGACCAACCGATTCCATATTTTTCGTATGGGCGCCATTTTTCCCAATAGCTGATATGAATTGCTGACCAGAGGCTATTTCTCAATTCTGCATCCATTTCTTCTAGTTGCAAAGCTTTCGAAATTGGTTTTATCTCTTTTCTTTGTGAAAATAGTGCCATAGTTTTTTCCTGTTCTAACGCTGCGAAAACCTGCTTTTATCGGTGCGTAGAGAGCAGCGCGAACGAAGCGACGATAAAAGTCAGGTTTATTGCTTTGTGTGTGCCCGGCATGGTGCGTATATGTTTAGTTAATACGAATATACACAAATTATCCAGAGGGTGCAAGTCCCTTATGGGCGAGTTGGCGAGTTCTCCGTTTACTGACGGAAGCCCATTAGTAAGCCGCAAGGGCGTTCCGGGCGACCGGAAGTCTGAAAGAAGCGGGACTAGTCTGTACGGACGAATTCGCCAAATGGCGGACGTACGAGGCATAGCTTTGTGGGTGAGCAACCACATCTTTGTGAAGCCCGAAGCCAACAAACTTAGCTATGTAGATGCAGCCGGCATAGACTCAACGGATAAGCACCTTACCCGGGGAGATCTGTCAGATGTCGTGCCAGCCGTTTACGACTGATTGCCCGACACATGGACGAAATAGTCCATGACAGAAGTCAGCCGAGATCATAGTAGCCCAACGCCCGGATTAATACCTGGGACATGGTGAAGGATCGAACATTAACCCGTTCCGGATTGATTTGGGATGAACATGGACGAATGGTAGTTTCCAAGTCCTGTTCAAGCCCATTTTAAGAAAGAACACAGTCAATACACACATGACTGATGGTTAATGAACCGCCGCATACGAGAACCGTACGTGCGGGGTGCGAGAGGCGCACTCCAGTGGGAAACCGCTGGAGCCGCCTACTCGATTAGCCCAATATTTCATTCATTCGCTCTTGGAAATAGCTTGGGTATTTTTCAATCACCGCCCTGGCTTCGTCCCGATTTTTTTTCAGTACTTTGACGAGATCCTTTTTTTGAGTCGCCGTCAGGTTCATAGATGCGATGAGATCTTGAGAGATGACCCGGTCTGAAAAACCAAGCTCATAAAGAGCGATGGCAGTTTCCGTTGGCAGGCCATATTTAAGGCGCTTTTGAAAAAGTTGCAGACGATTGATTGAATCGCCTGTTCCGTCACGCTCCAATATTTCTACAAATTCACAAACTGCACTCACAAGAAGAGCACCATCATAGGCAATGCCGCCCTCGCAGATATCAATAATATTCTCGAGTTTGACTTTTCTGGGTCTCTTTCCTTTACCAAGCCTACATTTATTCTTGTCGGCAATTAGGAAAAGCTCATGAAATTGAGTCCCAAACATCCACTTCTTTGTAATATCTTTCAGGACATCTTTTTTGTCGAACTTATTGAAGGCCCTGTTGTGGATATGACCCACTATTAACGGCCAAGTGATATCAAAAAGGTCCTCTCCACTTTGAGCGGCAAGCAGTGTATCTGCATTATTTTTTACCCACGTCTCAATATCTATGGCATCGTTAACACCATAGAGTGTTCTACCAAACGCTTTTCTGCGATTAATATCGGTTATGTGGTTTGAAATATTGTCAGCCAGTACCATGAACAGCTTTAGTATCTGCTCACGCTTTTCCTCGTCCGCTAAAAAATATGCCAAAGTTTGTTCTGCCAACTCAGCAATGTCAGTTTCCGAAAGAGCACTC
The DNA here is from genome assembly GCA_014729315.1 of Promethearchaeota archaeon. Next base: position 3,321 of record WJKD01000486.1, read on the forward strand.
TCACCTATATCCCAGTTTGAAAGAAGAAAGCTCTCGATAGAAGAGAGAATTTGGCTAAAAAATTCGAACTGAGGTGCCACTACCTCGACAGTGAAGCCACGCTCTCCATATTCCTTTGCAATCTTGCTAATAACTTCGTTTAGGGAATTCAACCCAATTATATGGGCCTCAGCAAAAGACAGAATATCCCATGTCAACACATGATTTCTTTTGTCATTTGCATTGTTTCGATCGTTCCGAATATTCATCGGGATCAGTTGAAAGAGACTGCTGGCACATTCTTCTGAGTTTTTAGGATCAAGCAGTTCTTTAACTATATCCCATCGCCAGCCGTCCTTTTGGGTACGTCGCTTATCATACACAATTGGGTCGGCAAACAGTATGCTACCTTCGGTATGCATTCCAGCTCGACCAGCCCGACCAATGAGATTGTGGAAGTCACGAACTTTGATTCTTTCTAACCCCTGATACACGCTGGTCACAATAAGATATCGAATGGGAAGGTTTACGCCTTGTGCTAATGTTGATGTGCATACAACAAACCTCACAAGATTTTCACGCATAGCATGTTCCACTGAAAGACGGATACCGTGTGGTGTATTGCCATGATGAGAAAATATGCCATACTTGGCACTCATTGAAGCTGAGGCTGAATTACCAAGGTTTTCTACATGGAGATAATGAAGCCGCTCAATCTCTTTCAGGTCTGAAAACTCTTGTGGCAGTGGAAATGGAATACCACGTTGAATGAAATCAACCGCTTTTTCACAGATGCTTGCAGCAGTTGATTTTTTCCCGCAGAAAATAGCAATGCTTCCGTTGCTAGATAGTTTAATTCCAAGATAAAGGGCAATTGCTTGACCGTCTTTCTTCTCTGGAAAAAACCGATCCTTTTGCTCTCTACCTCTTCTGCCAAGGTTGAATCGCTCGATTACCCTTGGAACGAAAAATTCATTTTGTTCAGCGTCACGGCTGTCAACGTACTCAATTCTTCCCAATTGATCGAGCCAGCTTGCAAATCCGACAGATCTGAAAGTTGGAATCAGTGATGTCCCTTCGACGACATTGGAGTCACCATTCAGCCATTCACCGACAGACTCAGCATTACTAATGACAGCAGAGATCAGCACTTTCTGGGCATCGTCGGGAATCATTGAAAGTAACGAAGTCAAGAGCAGCTCATAAGTGATCCCACGAGTGCCGCTATCAAACTGGTGACCTTCATCAAAGACCAGCATTCCGACATGAATCGCTAACTCCGGGGTGTGCCGAAGGACGTAGAGTAACTTTTCAGGAGTTACAACAAGAATCTGCTGGTGCCCCAATAATTCAGCAATTTCGAAATCGGCCTGAAGCGCATCAGATAATTCATCAACTTTAGTAGATTCATTGTGAAATGCATTAACGAGACTGTTTTTGATCTCATGGCAAAGTGCCCTAAAAGGAGCGATGATGATAGCCAGAGAAACCCGATCTGCAAGGAATGCGCTTCGAAGTATCAGCTCAGTTGCCTTCGTTTTACCTGCACTTGTAGGCATTTGAACAATTGCTGATTCACCTTTGAGAACACCAGCCTTACCCAAGAGGTGTTGTGCAGGCCAGAGTTCTTTGATAAACGACTCTTTTTGCAACGCATAAAGCCATTTATCATGAGGCTGTTCCGAATATAAAGGCAGAGCTTTCCAAGTGGAGTTTTCGAGCTTTCTTTTCAAAACAGATGAAATCATATCTCCAAAAAGGAGCTCCCGTGGTGTGCCGAAGTCATAGACAGTGTTTCTCAGCTTTGCAGCTAAATCAATGAGGTTATCTTCGCCTGTTCCGTTCTCGAAAAACTGAAGGAGCCAATGAGAAATGCCATCGATTGATTCGCCAAATGGCCCCGCAGAGCCTTCAAAATTGGTTTCAAGGTCGGCTTGCAACAACCAGAGCAAAAGGTCTTCCAGACCAGCGCAATCCAGATCCGGACAGTCGCCATCAATGCGCTTTGCCAATACCGATGCACTTCCGGGAAGATCACACAAGTAATACGATGCAGAGCCGAGAAGTATAAGATACGGATCAAGAACCTCTTTCAGCCCTGACTGAAGAAAGGAATCGAAAAAACGGGCAGAGAACAGCAAGTTGGTTCTCAGCTCCGAGACAGAGTCAGGCTCTGACTCTCCCCGGTTAATAGCAGCGGCAAGATCCCCCAAAAGGGCAATTGAGACGGTGAAAAGTTTGGCCGGATCTTGTTTAATTTTTATGTGGTGCTCTTCTGGAACACCATACTCAATCATTTTGGCCTTTGACCGAGTAACACCCAATAGCAACTGGGATTTCTGTTCAGGCCTCATCCGCAGCCCTCCTATAAAGTTCGTGGACAAGCTCCATCATACCGGGACCCTTGATAACTAAGAGAACCAGATTATCGCCGTTTGGATGAGGAAAGAATATCTTGGATTTTGCGGATTTGGGGATTTTACTACAGTCTGATAAAGCCAATTCATCAGCATCAAAACACTCATCAGAAATGATTGCCGCCGCGCCGTAAGTCTCCTTGTAGGGAAAATCAACGGGACTCTGGAATCGCTCAATTTTTTGAGCCTGTTCGATATCCCTTCTTTCAAATAGTTTTTGTTTGATGAAATTCAACGACTCATCTATTCGAATGTGGTCCTTGGCCGAATGATTGATAGCATGCTGTAGACGGTTGATCTTAGAGTTGGAAAACTTTGTCTTGGACTCAAAAACAAACAGAACATCCTTGGCCGAGGCTTTGCCGTCTTTTTTATTAAATTGAAATCCGATTACATCGCTACCTTTTGGAGATTCATCCCGAACAACTTTCGATGACCATCGCACTCTGGGAACCCAATATCCGAGAAGCCATTGGAGATAATCGGAAACAAGAATCTCCCCAAAGTCTCCTGCTCGGATGCCCGGACCGAGTTTTGTTGATTTACTCGGAAATTTTATATTAGTCAGGTAATCTGATCTTGTGCGTTTACCTCGGAGAAAATCAATGTCGGTATCCAGACAATAGTGATTTCGGAAATGCTTTGCCCAAGCTGAGAGTATGGCATCATCTTCCTCATGGCAGAAATTCCATACCTCGACATCTTTACCATCTGCGGTTTTCAACCGTTCGCCAGTATCAACAAACCATTTAGTGTGTTCCGAAGTCCAAGGCATTCCAATTCCTTTTTATCATGTAGAGCTAACAAGTTATCGTCCAGTTCTGTATAACATGAATTCTCAATTTAAATAATATTTCATAAAGTCAAAAAAAATTAATGTTTTGAAGATATTTTTTTGAATGTTATCTGCAGAAATGCGAACTGCTTTTCGTTGCAATTTGAATGCTATACTGAAAGATAATTCCCCGGATATTTTAATAAAAATCATCTGCATGATAGCAATTTGCTGTTAATAAAAAGAAAGAGCGATAAAAAATAATGAACTGTTACAGGAAAGATGAATGTATTAAATATAATAAACAGATCACGAAATGTCAACAAAAATTATGGCAAGTTACAATAATTTCACTATAGAAGCGTCCCATGCGAAAAGCACAATTTTCCGGCTGCGCCAGAATTATCCAAATCCATTCTCCAAATCCGGCAGGCAGGGGACAGCAATCACAAAAATCCGCTTCGATCTCAGCCGGACTGTTGATGTTGTGCTGAAAGTCTATAATGTACTGGGACAGGAAATATCAACCCTGGCGCAGGGAAAATATCAACCGGGACGGCATGAAATCGGATTCGAGGCAACGAATCTGCTGGCGGATGTTTATCCGTATGTGCTGCGAATCGGAGAGCGAGTGTTGACGAAGTAGCTTATTAGAACTCACTTTGTTGTAGTTTCTTATATTCAAAATTATCAA
>WJKD01000487.1 GCA_014729315.1 Promethearchaeota archaeon
AGGATTAGATTACCCGAGCCTAAATACGGAAGAATTGTGTTTTTTTCAAGGTTTTTCTTTATCTGCATCGGTTATTTTATAGATTTTGAACCGAGATTCTGGAAGATGATAAATTGGGCTTCAGAAATTTTTCATCGCACATTTATTTATTCCGAGGATATATTCGATGATGATGAAAACTACGATTAAATCGAAAGGTATTTGAATTAAGTTATTTTCGAATTTTTTTAATATAATTCATCATACTCAGTTTATTTAAATTCTTAAAAAATAATAATTATCATAAAAAGAAAGATCACCTCAAAAATCTCGAAATAAAAATGATAGAACAGAGTAAAAATGATCCTGACGATTTACAAATAATCGAAGACATTAAAGAACTAATACAGTCAAGATTGAAAGATGCTAACATCCAATTGGATATGAATCAGAAATATCTTAATTATGATATTAATGAAGATTCTAAGGTTTTGAAATTAGAAATAAGCGAATTAGAAGGATCTGGAATTAATTTGTATAGTTTAAATATCTTGAACCAAGAAATTCAAAGCAAACTCTCGAATTTGACAAATTTAGAAGAAATTTCATTGTTAAAAAATGGGATAAGTAAATCTAATTTGAACTATAATAATTTAAAAAACCTAAAAACCCTCAATTTATCGGGAAATCAGTTAGAGAGTTTTACCATTGATGAAACGTTTTCTAATAGTATTAAAAAAATCAATCTTTCAAATAATAATCTTAAATCACTCGAAATTATTAATAGATTATTTAATCAACTAGAATCTATTAATTTATCAGCCAATCAGTTCGAGAAAGTTCCAAATATTTATAAAAATGCTGGGAACATTAAAAAATTAGATTTAACTTCAAACAATATAAGTTCAATTGATCATTCTATTGGTGAATTAGATAATATTGAAGAGCTATTACTGGCAAATAATAAAATCACTACAATTGAGAATAATGTTTTCTATAACAAACAAAACCTAAAAATTTTGGATTTGTCCAATAATTTCTTGCAAAATATAAGATTTGATCATTCAAAATTAGAAAGTTTGGCAGAATTTTATCTATTCGGTAATGATATTAAGAAAATTGATACAGCACGTAATATAGTACGAAAAATTGCTCGAAATAGGAATTTTCAAAATATTGAAAAACATGAAAAACAAGTCATCGCATTCTTTGAAGTTACGGTAAGAAAGGGTGAATTATCATATATTGTGGAAGATAATCATGTCATTGAACTATATTTAGCTTATCAGGACCTTTCTCGTTTACCGAATGATATTTCCTTACTAAGTGAGCTAAAAATTCTTGACGTAAAAGGAAATAATTTAAAAGCTTTACCTAAATCAATTTTTAAATTAAAGAAACTCCAAAAACTAGACATTTCATTAAACCTTAATATAGTTGTTCCTGGTACCTTTTCGATACTTAAGGATTTAGAAGATTTAAAAATAAGCTACTGCAATCTACCAAAGATTTTTGATAAATTAATTGACTCAAATAAAATAAAAATTCTTAATCTATCTGGGAATGGCATCAATCAAATTCATCCAAATCTGAGCAATTTAAAAGATCTCGAAATATTAGATTTATCCTATAATGAATTGTTTGAAATTAATAGACCTATTTTCGAATTAAAAAAGTTAAGAGTTTTAAACTTATCTGGCAATCAAATCGCAAAAATTCCTGAGAGAATTTCGGATCTAAGCAATTTGGAAATACTTAATCTGAATTTTAATAATATTGCAAAATTACCTATTAACGTTAGTTCGTTGAGAAATCTGAAATCAATTTATATGGTACATAATAGAATTAGTCAAATTCCAGAATACTTTTTCAAATTAAATTCCTTAAAAACAGCACATTTCACAGCAAATAATATCTCTATGATATCAAGCGATATAGATATATCAAAAAAATTCAATGAATTCTATATCTTAGAGAATCCTCTTCCAAATCATATAAGATATAAATTCTTTAAACGAAATTATAAAAAAAAAATTACACTCAAAAGTCTACATATTAAAAATGCCTACAGTTTTGATGATTGTGAGTTTACGGATTTAACTCAAAAAAATTTAGTAGTAGGAACGAATAATTCAGGTAAATCTAATTTTTTCAAAATAATTGAAGAAATCAAACCATTTTCAAGAATATCCAAGGATGTTATTAAATCTAATTCTAAATATGAAGATTTTCTTTTACATTATGTTTTTGAATTTTCAGACGAATATATATCCAATTTTGTTGAAAATTTA